>NZ_JBFUGX010000162.1:0-7445 GCF_056402675.1 Polaromonas sp. P3_C2
AACACAAAGCGCTCGAAGTTCGAGGCCTTGGAAATGTCCATGGAGGGGCTGGAGGTTTCATGGGTGTCGGCGCTGCTGCGCACGCGGTACACACCGGTGCGGAAGAACTCGTCGAGCACGTCGTTCTCGTTGGTTGCGACGACCAGCTTGGCGATGGGCAGGCCCATCATGCGGGCGACATGGCCTGCGCAGACATTGCCGAAGTTGCCGGAGGGCACAGTGAAGTTGACCGTCTCGGTGTTGTTGCTCGTGGCCTGGAAATAACCGGCGAAGTAATACACGACCTGTGCCATCAGCCGCGCCCAGTTAATCGAGTTGACCGTGCCGATCTTGTACCGGCGCTTGAAGGCCAGGTCGTTGGAGACGGCCTTGACGATGTCCTGGCAGTCGTCGAACACGCCGTCAACGGCGATGTTGTGAATGTTCTCATCCTGCAGGCTGAACATCTGCGCCTGCTGGAAGGGGCTCATGCGGCCGTTCGGCGAGGTCATGAAGACGCGAACGCCCTTTTTGCCGCGCATGGCGTATTCGGCTGCGCTGCCGGTGTCGCCGCTGGTGGCGCCCAGGATGTTGAGCTCTTCGCCGCGGCGTGCCAGTTCGTATTCGAACAGGTTGCCCAGCAGCTGCATGGCCATGTCCTTGAAGGCCAGCGTGGGGCCGTTGGACAGGGCTTCGAGGTAGAGGCCGTCTTCAAGCTTTTTCAGCGGGACGATGGCCTGGGTGCCGAACACCTCTTCGGTGTAGGTCTTGTTGCAGATGGCTTTGAGGTCGACGGCTGGAATATCGTCGACATAAAGCGAGAGGACTTCGAACGCGAGCTCGGCGTAAGACAGGCCGCGCCACTTCTGCAGCGTGGCAGCATCCACCTGCGGATATTGCTCGGGCAAGTAGAGGCCACCGTCGGGCGCGAGGCCTTCGAGCAGGATTTCACAAAAACGCTTGCGGTCGGCATGGCCGCGAGTGGAGATGTACAACATCAGGCCAGCTCCTCCTTGCGGATGCGCGTGATGGGCGCCAGCACCGTGGGCAGCGCCTGCATTTGCGCCAGGGCTTCGTTCATCTTTGCTTCCACGCACTCGTGCGTGAGGATGATGAGGTCGGTGTGCGTGGAACCCTCACCGCCCACTTCATCAGCTTCGCGCTGCAGCACCGCATCAATGCTGATGCCCGCGCCGGCCAGGATCCCCGTGACCTTGGCCAGCACGCCGGCTTCGTCGGCGACTTTCAGGCGCAGGTAGTAGCTGGTGACAACTTCGGACATGGGCACCACGGGCAAATCGCTCATCGCGTCGGGCTGGAAAGCCAGGTGCGGCACGCGGTGTTCTGGGTCTGCGGTGTGCAGGCGGGCAATGTCCACCAGGTCGGCGATCACGGCGCTGGCGGTGGGCTCGCTGCCCGCGCCCTTGCCGTAGTACAGCGTGGTGCCGACGGCGTCGCCCTGCACCACCACGGCGTTCATCGCGCCTTCAACGTTGGCGATCAAACGTTTGGCCGGCACCAGGCTGGGATGCACGCGCAGCTCGATGCCGTTGGCGGCGCGCTTGGTGATGCCCAGCAGCTTGATGCGGTAGCCAAGCTGCTCGGCATAGCGGATGTCTTGTGCGGCGAGACCCGTGATGCCCTCAACGTAGGCCTTGTCGAACTGCACCGGGATGCCGAAAGCAATGGCTGACATCAGCGTGACCTTGTGGCCGGCGTCCACGCCTTCGATGTCGAAGGTGGGGTCGGCTTCGGCGTAGCCCAGGCGCTGCGCTTCTTTCAGCACGACGTCGAAGTCCAGGCCCTTGTCGCGCATTTCGGACAGGATGAAATTGGTAGTGCCGTTGATGATGCCGGCGATCCACTGGATGCTGTTGGCGGTGAGGCCTTCGCGCAAAGCCTTGATGATGGGGATGCCGCCGGCCACGGCCGCTTCAAACGCCACCATCACGCCCTTGCGGTGGGCCGCCGCAAAAATCTCGGTTCCGTGCACAGCCAACAGCGCCTTGTTGGCGGTGACTACGTGCTTGCCGGCTTCGATGGCTTCGAGCACCAGCTGTTTGGCGATGCCATAGCCGCCAATGAGCTCGATCACGATATCGACGTCGGGGCTGGCCACGACCTTGCGGGCGTCGTCGACCACCTGCACACCCGCGCCCACCGCGGCTTTGGCGCGCGCCACGTCGAGGTCGGCCACCATGGTGATCTCAATACCGCGGCCGGCGCGGCGGCGGATTTCTTCCTGGTTGCGCTGCAGTACGTTATAGGTGCCGCTGCCCACGGTGCCAATGCCCAGAAGGCCTACCCGGATCGGGCTCAAATTCGTCGGTTTCATAGTCGCTGAGGTTCTTGCTGTACGTTGATCTTGGAGACCTGCCCTCAAGAGGGTAAGGAAAAGAAAAGAAGCTGAATGCAGGATCAAGTTCGGTTGTTGCGGTAGTTCTCGAGGAACTTTGCAATACGGCCAATGGCTTCACGCAGGTCTTCCTCATGCGGCAGGAAGACGATGCGAAAGTGGTCCGGCTCGGGCCAGTTAAATCCCGTGCCCTGCACCAGCATGACCTTGGTCTCCTTGAGGAGCTCCAGGAAAAACTGGCGATCGTCCTTGATCGGGTAGACCTTGGGATCAAGCCGCGGGAACATGTAGAGCGCAGCGCTGGGCTTGACGCAGCTCACGCCCGGAATGGCGGTGATCAGCTCATAGGCCAGGTCCCGCTGGCGGCGCAAGCGCCCGCCTTCGCAGGTCAGGTCGTTGATGCTCTGGTAACCGCCAAGCGCAGTCTGGATGGCCCACTGGCCGGGCACGTTGGAGCACAGCTTCATGTTGGCCAGCATGTTCAGGCCTTCGATGTAGTCCTGCGCCTGCGTCTTGGGGCCGGACACCACCATCCAGCCGGCGCGGTAGCCGCATGAGCGGTAGCTCTTGGAAAGCGAATTGAAGGTCACCGTGAGCACGTCGGTCGAGAGGCTGGCGATGGCCGTGTGCTTGACGCCGTCGTACAACACCTTGTCATAAACCTCGTCCGCGAGGATGACCAGGCCGTGCTCGCGTGCGATGTCGATGATGCCTTTGAGCAGCTCGTCGGAGTACAGCGCGCCCGTCGGGTTGTTGGGGTTGATAACCGCAATGGCTTTGGTTCTGGGTGTGATCCTGGCGCGAATGTCGTCAAGGTTGGGCATCCAGCCGTTGCTTTCATCACACCGGTAGTGCACCGGCGTGCCGCCCGAAAGGCTGGTGGAAGCCGTCCACAGCGGGTAGTCGGGCGCAGGCAGCAGCAGTTCGTCGCCGTCATCGAGCAAGGCGTTGGTAGCCATCGAGATCAGTTCGCTCGCGCCATTGCCGAGGTAAATGTCGTCCAGCGTGACGCCCTTGATGCCCTGCTTTTGCGTTTCGTGCATCACGGCCTTGCGCGCCGCGAAAATGCCCTTGCTGTCCGAATAACCGGCCGAGGCAGGCAGGTTGCGGATCATGTCCTGCTGGACTTCTTCGGGCGCATCAAAACCAAACACTGCCAGATTACCAATATTGAGCTTGATGAGCTTTTGGCCTTCTTCTTCCATCTGCTTGGCGGCATCCATGATCGGACCGCGGATGTCATAAAGGACATTGGCCAGCTTGGCAGATTTGGTGATCGGTTTCATGCGGTTTTATCGGTATGTGGGCAAGGCCTCGGGCCCCACCATGCTGGCAACGGGGAAGAAGCGTCAGCACTGCGGCGGGAAATTCGGGCGGAATCTATAATTTGACCACATAAAAGAGGGTTTTCGCCTCTAAAACCCGTCAAACCGTCCCGTGCATCGGCGTCCTCCGCACCATCGAAACGCCCAAATAATCCCGTATGAAACTTCAGCCAGACCGTCTCGATGTTCAGTCCATCCTTGGCTACGGTCCAGGCTGGGTCGGCCTGGGAAGCAATGGTGTCGCGGAGAAAATCGAACACAGCATCGTGATTGGCTCAAGGGGCGAGAAGTTTGACTGGAACTGCACGCGTTTTGAGCAACTCACGGCAGAGCATTTCGCCCTGCTTGCCGCGACGCAGCCTGAACTCGTGATTTTTGGCAGCGGCTCCCGATTGCGCTTTCCGCCTCCGGCCTTCCTGCGCACACTGATGGAGCGCCGCATCGGCATTGAGACCATGGACACTTTGGCAGCATGCCGCACCTACAACATCCTCGCGGGAGAAGGCCGGCAGGTAATTGCTGCCCTGCTGATTGAAACAGAAGGAACAGAAGGCTGAAATGCCCTCTCTTTCAGGGTAAAATCTAGGGTTGCACTTGGCACCACATCCAGGACTCGCGTCCCGGGCCGGTTGCCAAAAGGCGCGGCTAATTACAACTACTTTCGTCAGGGTCTACTCAGTATGGCAGTCGTCGTCAATAAACCACTCCCCGAATTTGAAGCGATCGCCACGAGCGGCATCAAGGTTTCCAACACATCCCACCTCGGCAAAGTCGTTGTGCTGTACTTCTATCCCAAGGACAACACACCGGGTTGCACCACGGAAGCCATGCAGTTCCGTGACCGCTATAAGGACTTCGTCAAGGCCGGCGCAACCGTGTTCGGCGTGTCCCGCGACAACATGAAATCCCACGACGAGTTCAAGTCCAAGCTTGAACTCCCGTTCGAACTCATCGCGGACACCGAAGAAAAAATGTGCCACATGTTCGGCGTGGTCAAAAACAAGATCATGTACGGCAAGAAGGTCAAGGGCATCGAGCGCAGCACCTTCCTGGTGGGCGCCGACGGTCAGCTGAAAGAAGAATGGCGCGGCCTGAAGGTGCCCGGCCACGTGGACGACGTGCTCAAGGCCGTCAAGGCGCTCAAAAAGGCCGCCTGAAACAGCCCTGACGCCAGTTAGCAACAAAGAATTGCAAAGGATTGCCCTRTCACGCGAGTTGTGCATAATGAACTCATGCTGTTGACCTTCGCAACTGCGCCAAAAGAACAAGCCGCCCTGGTTTCAAGGCGGCTTTTTCGCTTCTGGAACCCTTCTTTTTTAGAGAGTTTTAAGCACTATGCCCCTGCCCCCTGCCCCGACCAAACGTGCCGCCCTGCTCTCCCCCGACGCGCTTGACGCGCCTGCCCGCTCGCCCTCCAAAGCACGCAAGACGGAAAGTGCCGAATCCGCCCAGAAACCCCCGGTGATGGACCTGTTTGACAGCCGCGCAGCAGGGGATGGCAGCCAGCATCCGTCAGCGTTTCAAGGAAAAGAGCCTGCCAACCCTTCAAGGACGAGCGCAAGCAGCTATAAAAAAGAGAGCATTCCACTGCCGCAGCCGGCTGCCAAGCCCAAAAAGGCCAAGCGCACTGGTCCCACCAAATTGTTCGTGCTCGACACCAATGTGTTGATGCACGACCCAATGTGCCTGTTCCGGTTTGAGGAGCACGACATCTTCCTGCCCATGATCGTGCTTGAAGAGCTCGACGGCCACAAAAAGGGCATGACCGAGGTGGCGCGCAACGCCCGCCAGACCAGCCGGACGCTGGACGCGCTGGCAGGCACCCAGGGCGCTGACATTGCCAAAGGCCTGAAACTGGACACCACCGGTCACCCTGAAGCTGGTGGCTGCCTGTTTTTCCAGACCAAACCGCTGGATTACACCCTGCCCATGAGCCTGCCGCAGGGCAAGGCCGACAACCAGATCCTGGGCGTGGTCGAGGCCTTGCGCAAGGAATACGCGCCGCGCGAGGTGGTTCTGGTGTCCAAGGACATCAACATGCGCGTCAAGGCCCGCGCCCTGGGTCTGGCCACAGACGACTACCAGAACGACAAAACACTGGAAGACGGCGACCTGCTGTATTCGGGCTCGCTGGCCCTGCCGGCTGACTTCTGGACGCGCCAGAGCAAAACCGTCGAAAGCTGGCAGCAAGGCAGCCACACCTTCTACCGCATCACGGGCCCCATAGTGGGCAGCCTGCTGATCAACCAGTTTGTGTTTTTTGAGGCCCCCGGCGAACCCCCGCTGTATGCCCGCGTGACGGAAATCCGGGCGAAAACCGCCGTTCTGAAGACCCTCAAGGACTACAACCACCTCAAAAACGCCGTCTGGGGCGTCACCACACGCAACCGCGAGCAAAACTTCGCGATGAACCTGCTGATGGACCCCGAAGTGGACTTCGTCACGCTGGCTGGCACGGCAGGCACGGGCAAGACGCTGATGGCGCTGGCCAGCGGCCTCACGCAGGTGCTGGATGACCGTCGCTACACGGAAATCATCATGACGCGCGCCACCGTGAGTGTTGGCGAGGACATCGGTTTCCTGCCGGGCACCGAAGAGGAAAAAATGGGCCCCTGGATGGGCGCACTGGACGACAACCTGGAAGTGCTGGGCAAAACCGACAGCGGCTCGGGCGAATGGGGCCGAGCCGCTACCAACGAACTAATCCGCTCGCGCATCAAGGTGAAAAGCATGAATTTCATGCGCGGCCGAACCTTCCTGAACAAGTACGTCATCATCGACGAAGCGCAAAACCTGACGCCAAAGCAGATGAAAACGCTGATCACTCGGGCCGGTCCGGGCACCAAGATCATCTGCATGGGCAACCTGGCGCAGATCGACACACCGTACCTGACTGAAGGCTCATCGGGCATGACCTTTGCCGTCGACCGCTTCAAGGGCTGGCCGCACGGCGGCCACATCACGCTGGCGCGCGGCGAACGTTCGCGGCTGGCTGATTTCGCGAGCGAAGTGCTCTAAGCCCGACGGCGAAAAACGGCGCTTATCGGTGCTTACGGCGCCGAAATGAAAAAAGGCCAAGTCGCAAGACTTGGCCTTTTTTGTTCTTCAAATTCTGGTGGGCGGTGCAAGTTTCGAACTTGCGACCCCTGCAGTGTGAATGCAGTGCTCTACCCCTGAGCTAACCGCCCTATTGGTCAGCCTAAGATTATATGCTGTTTCGAACAGCTTTATGGCTTACGCCGCCAAAACACGCCAAACCGTTTTACCCTTGCTGGCCTTGTCAATATCCGCCAGCAGCTTTTCATGGTCGGCGATCTCCTGGTCGTTGGCGGCCAACAGCGGCAGGTCAAAGGTGCTGAGATCAATCTGGGGCACGTCACTATCGCCTTCCCGGGCGCTGTCCCCTACATCCATCACCAG
The DNA here is from genome assembly GCF_056402675.1 of Polaromonas sp. P3_C2. Classification (NCBI taxonomy): domain Bacteria; kingdom Pseudomonadati; phylum Pseudomonadota; class Betaproteobacteria; order Burkholderiales; family Comamonadaceae; genus Polaromonas; species Polaromonas sp. P3_C2. The sequence goes on from NZ_JBFUGX010000162.1 coordinate 7,081, forward strand.
CGCATTCTGGCCACGTGTCAGATTGATGTAGACGTCGGCCAGAAGTTCGGCGTCCAGCAAGGCGCCATGCAAGGTCCGGCCCGAATTATCAACCTCGAGCCGGTCGCACAAGGCGTCCAGCGAGTTGCGTTTGCCCGGGAACAGCTCCTTGGCCATCATCAGGCTGTCGGTGACCTTGGCCACACAATGCTTGATGGGCGGCCTGCCGATGAGTTCAAGCTCCTTGTTGAGGAAGCTCACATCGAAAGGCGCGTTGTGGATGATGATCTCGGCGTCCTGCAGGTATTCCAGCAGTTCGTCGGCCACGGCCGAGAACTTGGGTTTGTCTTTCAGGAACTCGTTGCTGATGCCGTGAACCTTGAGCG
>NZ_JBFUGX010000163.1:0-7411 GCF_056402675.1 Polaromonas sp. P3_C2
ATGCAGCTCTTCCTGGCCTATTTCGGCCTGGCGCTTTTCGGCATCAATGTGCCGGCCTGGGTGGCCGCCGCGGTGGCGCTGACGCTTTACACCAGCGCCTACCTCGCCGAAATCTGGCGCGGCTGCGTTGACGCCATCCCCAAAGGCCAATGGGAAGCCGCGCAAAGCCTGGCGCTCAACTTTGGAGAGCAGCTCAAGTACATCGTGTTGCCGCAAGCTGTGCGCATTGCCGTGCCGCCCACCGTGGGCTTTCTGGTGCAGGTCATCAAGGGCACGGCGCTGGCCTCGGTGATTGGTTTTATCGAACTGACCAAGGCCGGCACCATGATCACCAACGCCACCTTCAAACCCTTTGTGGTGTACAGCTGCGTCGCGCTGATGTACTTCGCGCTGTGTTTCCCCGTGTCCCTGTATGCCCGCAAGCTTGAGAGGAAAGCCAGAAATGGACGCTAACGTCGCATCATCCCCCGCAACAACTTCGTCCGACAGGACTCTTGTCGAGATCAATCAACTTCGCAAAAGCTTCGGAGCCAACGAGGTTTTGAAGGGCATTGATCTGGAAGTCAAGGCCGGCGAAGTGATCGCCATCATCGGCAAAAGCGGCTCGGGAAAAAGCACGCTGCTGCGCTGCATCAACGGGTTGGAAGTCTTTCAGAGCGGCACGCTGCGTGTGGACGGCAAGCACCTTTTGCACGACAGCCCGCAGGTCATGCGCGAGCTGCGCCAGCATGTCGGCATGATCTTCCAGAGCTTTAACCTCTTCCCGCACCTGACCGTTGGCAAAAACATCATGCTGGCACCGACGCTGGTCAAGAAGACGGCCGGTGCCCCCGCAGAAGAACACGCGCGTGCGCTGCTGCAACGCGTGGGCCTGGCCGAAAAATTCGAGTCCTGGCCCGACCAGCTTTCGGGCGGGCAGCAACAGCGCGTGGCGATCGCGCGCGCACTGGCCATGCAGCCTTCGGTGCTGTTGTGCGACGAGATCACCTCGGCGCTGGACCCTGAACTCGTCGGTGAAGTGCTGCAGGTCGTGGAAAGCCTCGCCGCCGAAGGCATGACGCTGCTGATGGTGACGCACGAGATGAACTTCGCCCGCAAGGTCTGCGACCGAGTGGTCTTCATGCACCAGGGCCGCGTGCACGAGATCGGGCCGCCCGACGAAGTGTTTTCGAATCCGCAAACCGCCGAGCTGAAGCAGTTCCTCGGGATGATCCAGTAACCTGGGGAATCCATGACGCCCGGCGCCCTGCACATCCCTGCCGGCCACGGCAAGGCGCTGCGCCTGCAGGCCGGGCAAGCCGTGAAGGTCATCAACACCCACGGCACGCAGGTGGTCGATTGCTGGGCGTTCAATGCCTACGACCTGAACGAATTCATGTGCATGGAAACCACCCGCGTGTGGAACCAGCACCTGAATCCTGTCGTCGGCGACTCTTTCGTCACTAACCAGCGCCACCCCATCCTCACCGTGGTGGAAGACAGCACGCCCGGCGTACACGACACCTTCATGGCCGCCTGCGACCGCCGCCGCTATGAACTGTTGGGTGTCAARGGCTACCACCGCAACTGCTGCGACAACATGTTTGAAGGCATGTTCGAGCTGGGCCTGACGCCGCCACGCGCCATCCTCGCTTCGTTCAACATCTTCATGAACATCCGGGTGCAGCCCGACGGCATCACACTCAAAACCCTGCCCACCGTGACGAAGGCCGGTGACTCGATCACGCTGCGCGCCGAGATGGACTGCTTTGTCGCGTTTTCCGCCTGCCCGCAGGACATCGTGAAAATCCAGGGTGCGGGCGACAACACGCCGCAGCCGGTAGACCTGGAAGTGCTGCAAAGCACATCAACCCTGCCCGCCAGCGGGCCCTGGATCCCGCAAACCTGACGGGGCCGCGCAAGACCGCCTTTCACCCGCTCCTGCAGGATTGGGTGAGTTCCCGCACAATAGCGGTGACGTCTTTTTGTTGCTCTCAATTTGATAGCTGCTTGCGCTGATTCCGGTTGGGCCGAAGGCCGATTTGTTGCCTAACCGCTCGCCCGCCCGCAACCATGCCTTCACCCTGATCTGCCCACCGGATTCCTGCTGCCCATGACTGCCATGCCGCCCATTCTCTATTTCTTCGCCCTGTGCAACCTCGTGATCGGCAGCGGGGCTTTTGTGCTCGGCGGCATCCTGCAGCCCATGAGTGCCTCGCTGGGCATCAGTGTGGCGGCCGCCGGCCAGGCCATGACGGCATACGCCATTGCCACCGCGGTGCTGGCGCCCCTGCTCATCATCCTTACCGCCAGGTGGCCACGCAAGCGCGCCGTCCAGCTGGCACTCAGCCTGTTTACCGCCGGTTGCCTGGTTTGCGCCGTCGCGCCCAACTTTCCCCTGCTGCTGCTGGGCCGCGTACTGATGGGAGCAGGTGCCATGTTCACCGCCGCAGCATCGGCGCTGGCGGTCAGCATGGTGGTGCCATCGCTGCGCGGCAGGGCGCTGTCCATCACCTTCCTGGGCATGAGCATCAGCTACGCCGTGGGCTTGCCGATCGGCGCCTGGCTGGGCTTTGAGTTTGGCTGGCGCGTGCCGGTCTGGCTGTCGGCCGGGGCCAGCCTGGCGGCGCTGATCGCGGCGARCTGGCTGATCCCGGCCGACATGGCCAGCGCAGGCACCAGCTTTGCGGGTTTCCGCGCCGCAGCGCGCCAGCCCGCGGTGCTGCGCGTATGGGGCCGAACGCTGCTGTATTTCATTGCCATCTTCAGTGTTTTTGCCTATGTCGGTCCGGTACTGCAGGCGCTCAACCCCATGAGTTCAGCGCAGCTTTCCGCCACGCTGGCCGTCTTCGGCCTGGCGGGCGTGGCCGGTACGTTGATGGGCGGCTGGGCCACCGACCGCTTTGGCGCACTGCGCAGCATGCGCGTGCAGCTGGCTGTGCTGGTGGCGATGATGTGCCTGCTGCCGCTGACGCGCGGCCATGTGCCGGCCACCATGGCCGTGCTGGTTCTGTGGGGCATTGCAGGTTTCGGGCTGATGGCACCGCAGCAAAGCCGGCTGGCCACCTTGTCGCCCGCACAGGCACCGCTGCTGCTCAGCCTCAATGGCTCCATGCTGTACGTGGGCACGGCGCTGGGCGCTGTGGTCAGCGGTGCGGTGCTCGATCAGGTGGGTTTTGCGCAGCTGGGCTGGGTCGGCGTGCCTTTTGGTTTGCTGGCCATGCTGACGCTGGTGTTCGACCGCATGCCGGCCCGGGTGCAGGTGTCCGCCGCCGCCTGAACGTCCCTTCAAGCTCCACAACCAGAACATGACACCCCAACAGCAACTCGAAGCATTGCAGGACGCACTGCAGCAACTGCGCAGTGACGGCATTCGCGCGGGCACCTTTGCACAAATGGCTGCGCAGCAGCAAAGCCTTGCAGCTGCCTTGCCGGCCCGCTTCAGTGATGTGCTGTCGCAACTGCTCAACCGGCTGGAGTCCGCCGCACTGTTCACCGAGGAAAGCTGTTCATTCAGCCAGAAGGAATTGCTGGACAGCCTGCAGCTCTGGATCGACAAGGCGCAGCTGCAACTTCAGAAATCCTGAGACCTGTTTGCGGTCTAAACGAGGCCGTCTTCTTCAGCCACCGGAATGCCCGTGGCGGTGATGGGCGTCAGGGTAGTGCGCATGGCTGTGGGCCAGGGGCTCATGGCGGTGGCGATGTGAATGCATTCCTGGAACCGCCTGCGCATGCTCATGCGGGTGATGCGCGTCATGCGCATGCAGGTGTTCATGTTCCAGCGCTTCGTGCCGATGCATGTGCGCATGATGCTCGGTCAGGTGCAGCCAGATGCCGATGGCCATCAGCAAGGCGGCACCCACCAGTTGCCAGGTGACGGGCTCGGCAAGAAACACCACGGAAAACAATGCGCCCACAAAAGGCGCCGTCGAAAAGTAGGCACCGGCCCTTGATGCCCCAAGGTGCCGCAAGGCCACCACAAAAAGCGCCAGGCTCACGCCGTAGGCCAGCAGGCCGACCGCCATCGCGGCGGAGATTTGTACCGCACCCGGCAACGCCGCGCCTGCCAAAAAGGCCAGCAGCAGATTGGTGACACCGGCCACCAGCCCTTTCACGCAGGCAATCCATGACGCATCCACCAGCGACACCTTGCGCGTGAAGTTGTTGTCCAGCGCCCAAAAAAAACACGCCAAAGTCACGGCCAGCGCGGGCCACAGCGCGCTGAATGTTGACCCCGCCGTGGCCGCTGCCTGCTGCGGCCAGCTCAGCAGCACGGCACCCGCCACGATAGCGGCCATGCCCGCCGCAATACGGCGGTCAAAATTTTCCTTGAACACCATCCAGGCAAGCACGGCGGTCAATACCGCCTCGGCATTGAGCAGCAGGGCCGCATGGCTGGAAGGCATCGCCGACAGGCCGTACATCAGCAGCACCGGCGCCAGCCCGCCGCCACACAGCACGGCCGCGGCCAGCCAGCGACCCTCGCCGCGGTTCAGGCGTGGCCGGGCAGCGCCGCGCAGGCGCCGATAAATCGCCAGCCCCAGACCTGAGCCCAGGTACAAAAGCCCGGCGAGTATCCAGGGATTGACCTGGCCGAGCAGCGACTTGGCCAGCGGCGTGCCCGCGCCGAACAGGAAAGCCGAGGCCAGGGCGGCTGCAACGCCAGGCTTCAAAAGCATGGAATGAAGTTTCAAAGGACGAACCTGCTTGTCATGAGTGATCACAACAGTTTCCACTGCCGGCCTTGCGATGGCAAGCTTAACGGCTTGCCGCGGGAACTTTTTAAACGCATCGCCTATCATTCACCCATGCGCCACCTGCTCTTCGCCCTGATGATCGCCCTGCTGCCCTTGCGCGGCTGGGTGGGCGATGCGATGGCGACGCAAATGGCCGCAGCCCATGTGCAACACGGGCGGCTTGCTTCCGTGGAACAGGAACAGTCCGCTACCAAAACGATAGCTGCTTCCGCTCACCACATGGGGGTTGAGGGCCATTCAGGCCACGAAGAGACGTCGCCCGAAGCAACCATGGCCATGCACGACTGCGCCGGGCAAACCTCGGGGAACACCCCCCAGTCGAGCGATACCGGCTGTGAATCCTGCGCGGCATGCCAGGCCTGCCATACGGTCGCGCTGTCGCTGGCGGTGCCGGACCACAGCCCCGTTTTCCAAGGGCGCAGCCTGCTGCGTCCAGCGTCAGACCAGTTCGCCAGCGCCGACGCCGCGCTGGGCCAAAAACCACCCATTTCCTGATCTCCAGGCCCGTACTGGGCCTGTACTTGCCGTCCGGCAGGGCCTTTCAGGCTCTTGACGCCGGATACCCGCGATTTTCCGCAAATCGCCCCGCTTGTATCCAGGAGATTCTTGTGACCATTCGTTTCATTTCCCGCCCGCGCACAGCGCTGGCCCTCGCGCTGTTTTTCATCGGTTATGCCGGGGCCYATGCACAGACAGATCCCTACCCCCGGGTGAACCCCCGACCCACCGAACAAGCTGCCAGCCCGGGCACGCTGGTGCCATCCACCCCGTACCAGTCCGTATTTGTGAACCGTCCGCAAGGCGTGGAGCCGGCCAGCGATGACTGGAAAAAATCCAACACCACTGCGGGCCAATTCAAAAAGGGGCATGCCGACCTGCTGAAATGGGAAGAGGCCCAGGCACCACGAACCGAACCTGCGGCGCCCGCCGCCTCGAAACCATGAAGCCCGGCATGACCTCCGCTGCCGGCCACCGCCACACCGCTCCACGTCTGGGTTCATTGGCGCTGCTCATGCTGGCCCTCGCGGGCTGCACAACGGCAGTGCCCGACGGCGGCGTGAGTGGCCTGCAGGCGCTGGCCGCCCCGCAACCGGGCGGCTCGGGCACTTCGCCCCCCGTGCTCATTGCGCGGCCGGGCAAAGACAACAGCGCCGCCGTTGCCGACCTGCTGAAAGGCCCGCTCAGCGCAGAAAGCGCGGTGCGCATTGCACTGCTCAATAACCCCGGCCTGCAACTGTCCCTGGCCGGCGAAGGCGTCAACATCACGGATGCCGTGTCTGCCAGCCCGGCCAAACTCAAGGCCGCGCAAGACATCACCCTGCTGTCAAGCGATACCCGCAAAGCCTGGATCAACGCGGTGGCTGCCGCGCAGACAGCGCGCTTTATGGACGAGGCCAGGGAGAACGCGGAGACCGGCGGCGAGCTGGCGCGCCGCATGGCACGCGCAGGCAACTGGAGCAAGCTGCAGCAGGCCCGCGAACAACTGCTGCTGGCCGAGGCCACGGCGCAATTGGCGCGCGCCCGGCAGGCCGCTTTCAGCGAGCGCGAAAAACTCGTGGTGGTGATGGGCCTGTGGGGCACGCAAGCCGGCTTCACATTGCCCGAGCGGCTGCCCGACCTGCCCCCGAAAGCGGAAGACATGCCGGACATCGAAAGCCGCGTGCTGCAGCAGCGGCTGGACCTGCGCCTGGCGACGGCGCAATGGGCAGGGCAACGCGCCATCCGGCCCCAACCCGGTGCCGACGGCCTGTGGGACACCCTGGGTGATTCGGCACGTGTGCGCGAACTGGCGGTCAGGGCGCGCAGCGAAGCACGCGAGGCTTACCACAGCTACCGCACGGCCTACGACCTGGCACGCCACTACCAGACGGAGGTGATGCCGCTTTACCGCTTCATCCAGGATGAAACGGTACTGCGCTACAACGGTATGCTCACCAGCGTCTTTGACCTGCTGGCCGGCGCCCGCGCGCAGACCCTGGCCGCTGCCGGCACCATCGAGGCGCAACGCGACTTCTGGCTTGCCGAAGCCGACCTTCAGACGGTGCTTGCCGGCGCATCGCCCGGCACGGCCTCGTCCAGGCCTTCCGGCAAAACCGGCGCCGCCACAGCCGCAGCGCACTGAGCGCCCCCCAACACAAGGAATCCCATGAATCGACGAAATTTCTTTAACCGCGCGGCGCTGACAGCGGCAGCTGCCGCGTCCGTCAGCAAGGTGGCGATGGCCGCGCTGCCGGAACCCGTGACGATGAACAAGCCCGATACCGCGCCGCCGCTGGCGCCGCCGAACGGCCGGCCCTACAACCCGGTCGTCACCCTGAATGGATGGACGCTGCCCTGGCGCATGAACAACGGCRTGAAAGAATTCCACCTGGTGGCGGAGCCGGTGGTGCGCGAAATGGCACCGGGCTTCAAGGCCCACATGTGGGGCTACAACGGCCAGAGCCCGGGCCCCACGATTGAGGTCGTCGAGGGCGACCGCGTTCGTATATTCGTCACCAACAAACTGCCCGAGCACACCAGCGTCCACTGGCATGGCCAGCGCCTGCCCAATGGCATGGACGGCGTGGCCGGGCTGAACCAGCCGGCGATCCCGGTGGGCAAGACGTTTGTGTATGAGTTCGCGGCGCGGCGCCCCGGCACATTCATGTACCACCCGCATGCCGACGAAATGACGC
>NZ_JBFUGX010000164.1:0-7361 GCF_056402675.1 Polaromonas sp. P3_C2
CTACTGAAGAGCCCAAATACGCCTCTTGCACGCGCTGGTCGGCGCGCACGGCCTCGGGCGTGTCGTAGGCAATGATCTCGCCATAAACCACCACCGCAATCTTGTCGGCCAGGCCGAACACCACGCCCATGTCGTGCTCCACCGTCAGCAGGGTCTTGCCCACGGTGACCTCCTTGATCAGGTTGATGAAGCGGCTGGTCTCGGACCGGCTCATGCCGGCCGTCGGTTCGTCCAGCAGGATGACGTTGGCGCCGCCTGCAATCGTGATGCCGATTTCCAGCGCGCGCTGCTCGGCGTAGGTCAGGTTGGTGGCCAGCACGTCACGCTTTTTGTCGAGCTTGATCATGGCCATCAACTCGTCGGCGCGCTCGTTGGCGTCATCCAGGTCGGCCAGGAAGCGGAAGAACGTGTACTTGTAGCCCAGGCTCCACAGCACGCCGCAGCGCAGGTTTTCAAACACGCTGAGTTTGGGGAAGATATTGGTGATCTGGAAGCTGCGCGACAAGCCCAGCCGGTTGATTTCAAACGGCTTTTTGCCGTCGATGCGCTGGCCGTTGAGCAACACTTCGCCGCTGGTGGGCTCAAAACGGCCGCTGATGAGATTGAACAGCGTGGACTTGCCCGCGCCGTTGGGCCCGATGATGGCGACGCGCTCGCCGGCCTGCACCTTCAGGTTGGCGCCGCGGATGATTTCGGTCTTGCCAAAGCTCTTGCGCAGGTCTTTGAGTTCAAGCGAATAGTTCATATCAACCTCCCCACCAGCCAGGGCCGCGGAACCGGCTTTGCCGGGCCGCAGGCGCAGCGCCCCCTCGGGGGGCAGCGACGTACACGAAGTGACGAGCGTGGGGGCTCACAGTAATTCCCTTCGCTTGATTTCTTTCTCGATGTCATTTTGTATCTGGCCCCATTGCGTGAGGAATTGCCGGCGTGTGAGCTCAAACAGGCCCAGGCCGGTGACAAGCACGAAGCCGGCGCCCAGCCAGCTGTTGAGGTTGGTGGCGTTGAGCCGCACGCCCATGAAGCCGAGTTCGGGGCCCAGTGCCGCGTTGAGCTGCAGGTGGTAAATCATTTCCACCATGGCGGCCGCGCCGGCCAGCGCGGTGAGCGCTGTCACGGCCAGTCCCAGGTAGCCCACCCACAATTCCCGCAGCTTGCCGAAAGAGGCCACGCGCAAGTTCATCATGATCAGGCTGGCGATACCACCGGGCGCATACATCACCATGAAGAGGAAGATCAGGCCTACATAGAGCAGCCAGGCCATGGAGAGCTCTGAAAGCAGGATCAGCGCCAGCACCAGCAGGCCGGCGCCGATGATGGGGCCGAAGAAGAATGTCGCCCCGCCCAGGAAGGTGAACAGCAGCAGGCTGCCCGAGCGCACACCGCTCACCACTTCCGCCGTGACGATTTCCGAATTGATGGCCGCCAGACCGCCACCTATACCGGCGAAGAAACCGGCAATGATGAAGGCGTAGTAGCGCACGCGCTGCGTGTTGTATCCGATGAACTCCACGCGTTCGGGGTTGTCGCGCACCGCGTTCAGGATGCGGCCCAGTGGCGTGCGGGTAAACGCAAACATGGCCGCCGTGCAGATGAAGCAATAGAAGGCGATCAGGTAATAGACCTGGATCTGCGGGCCGAAGCTGATGCCGAAAACTGGCCTGCCATAAGCGCGGTTGGTGGTGATGCCGCCCTCACCGCCGAAAAACTCGGGGAACATCAGCGACATCGCAAACACCAGTTCACCCACGCCCAGGGTGATCATGGCAAAGGTGGTGCCGGCCTTCTTGGTCGTGACGTATCCCAGCAGCGCAGCAAAAACCAGACCCGAGAGGCCACCCACCAGCGGAATCAGCGTCAGCGGGATGTAGAAGCTGCCTTTGGTGGCCAGATTCATCGCGTGCACGGCGAGGAAAGAACCCAGCCCGGCATAGACCGCATGCCCGAAACTGAGCATGCCGCCCTGTCCCAGCAGGATGTTGTAGCTCAGGCAGATGATGACCAGGTAACCGGCCTGCGACAGCATGGTGAGCGCCAGGCTGCTTTTGAACATCAGCGGCGCGACGATGAGCAGCAGCGCGTACAGCGACCACAACAGCCAGCGGCCGACGTTATAGGGTTTGAATTCGTGAAAGGGTCGAGTCATATTGGTCTGCCTAGCCTTCGCGTGTGCCCAGTAGACCTTTGGGCCTGAAGATGAGGATCAGCACCAGGAACAGGAACGGCAGAATGGGGGCGACCTGTGAAATGGTGAGCTTGAGCAACGGATAGCCGAAGGAATCAGGCGTCACGGTGTAGCTGAATTTGGCCAGCAGCGTCATGAGCGACTGGTCCATGGCCACGGCAAAGGTCTGGATCAGGCCAATCAGCAGTGAAGCCAGAAAAGCGCCGCTGAGCGAACCCATCCCACCCACCACCACGACGACAAAGATGATGGCGCCGACCGAGCCGGCCATGGCGGGCTCCGTCACAAAGGTATTGCCACCAATGACGCCGGCCAGGCCCGCGAGCGCGGCACCGCCACCAAAGACCAGCATGAAGACCCGCGGCACGTTGTGGCCCAGCGCTTCCACCGTTTCCGGATGGGTGAGCGCGGCCTGTATGACCAGGCCGATGCGTGTGCGCGTGAGCAGCAGCCAGATGCCGGCCAGCATGGCCAGCGAAATGAACATGATGAAGGCGCGCGACTTGGGAAAGTTGGTGCCGAACACCGTGAACAGCGGGCCCTGCAAACCCTCCGGTAACACATAGTTGACGGCCGAGCGGCCCCATACCAGCTGCACCAGCTCCAGCAGCAGGTAGGACAGCCCGAAGGTAACCAGCAGCTCGGGCACATGGCCGAACTTGTGCACCTTGCGCAGGCAAAAGCGCTCGAAGGCCGCGCCCATCACAAACACCAAAAGCGGTGCCACCAGCAGCGACCACCAGAACCCGATGACCTGCGAGGTGCTGTAGGCAATGTAGGCGCCGACCATGTAGAAGGAGGCGTGCGCAAAATTGAGCACGCCCATCATGCTGAAGATCAGCGTCAGGCCGGAGCTCAGCATGAACAGCAGCAGCCCGTAGCTGAGGCCGTTAAGCAGGGAGATGGTGAAAAATTCCAAATTCATCAATGACCGCCTGAAGCTGGAAGGTAAAACAGATACGGGCAGGAAACTGCCGGGATAAAGAAAAAGGCCCGAATGGGTCGGGCCTTCGCCGGTCAGGCGGCCGCCAGGGTCTTAGCCCGGACGCTTCATCTGGCAAGAGGTAGGCGTGCTGGCCACATAGGGCTCATAGTATTTGACCGGCACAAAGGTGTAGCCTGTATTCTCGGCATCGTAAGGGTATTTGCCGCCGGCTTTTTCCCATTTGTCGATGTAGAGGCCCTGCTGCAGTTGGTGGTCGGTCTTGCGCATCTCGACATCGCCGTTGAAGCTCTTGAAGCGCAGGCCTTCCATGGCCTTGGCCACGACGGCGGGTTCAGTCGATTTTGTCTGCGCCATGGCTTCGGTCAGGATGGTGAAGGCATGGAAGATCGCGCCGGTGTAGAAGTCGTCGTTGAACTTCTTCTTGTAGTCGGCCTGGACCTGCTGGATCTCGCCGCCCATGTTGAGGTGGTTGTAGGACACCATGTAGACCCGCCCGGCCGAGGCCGCGCCCAGCGCGGTCGGCGTGCCGGTGACGCCGGCGTAATAAGTGTAGAACTTGAYGTTGTTCAGGCCCGCTTCGTTGGCGGCTTTCACCAGCAGCGAGAGGTCGGAACCCCAGTTGCCAGTGATCACGGTGTCGGCACCCGACTGCTTGATTTTGGCGATGTAGGGCGCAAAGTCGCGCACCTGCGCCAGCGGGTGCAGGTCCTCGCCGACGATCTGGATGTCGGGGCGTTTGCTGGCCAGGTTGGCCTTGGCGAACTTGGCGACCTGCTGACCGTGCGAGTAGTTCTGGTTGATCAGGTAGACCTTCTTGATGTCGGGCTGGTCCTTCATGAAGGCCGTCAGCGCTTCCATCTTCATGGAGGTGTCGGCATCCAGGCGGAAGTGCCAGTAGTCGCACTTGCTGTTGGTGAGGTCCGGGTCCACCGCGGCGTAGTTGAGGTAGACGACTTCCTTGCCGGGATTGCGTTCGTTGTACTTGGACAGCGCGTCCATGATGGCCAGCGCCGGGCCGGAGCCGTTGCCCTGCACCACGTAGCGCGCGCCCTGGTCGATGGCCGACTTCAGCGCGTTGGTGGTTTCCTGTGGGCTGAGCTTGTTGTCGATGCCGATGATCTCGAACTTCACGCCGGCCCTGTTCTTCCTGCTGAACTGCTCGGCCAGGAACTGGAAGCCCTTGAGCTGGTTGGTGCCCACGGCCGCCATCAGGCCGGACAGTGGATCAAGCCAGGCGATCTTGACAGTCTGGTTCAGGTTGACGGCACCGGTGGCCGGTGCTGCCACTGCAGCTTTGGCCGGCGCTGCGGCCTTGGCGGGCGCCTGGGCCAGCGCCAYGCCGCTGTAAAGCATGGAAGACACCGCCAGGGCGATGCCTGCATGCCGTGCGAAAAATCTGTTCTGGGTTGTCATCCCTTGTCTCCTGGAAATTGTATGAATGCGCGGTGAATCCGCAGAGGGAACCGGCAAAGGTTAGGTCAAATGATGTTGCACTGCGTCAGGGAATGCCCTAGCCGATGTCACGAACGTGACCCCCACGCTCCTCACTTCGTGTGTCGCTGCCCCCCGAGGGGGCCGCTGCGCCTGCGGCCCGGCAAAGCCGGTTCCGCGGCCCCTGCTTGATTAATACCGCCCCACTCTATGGCAGCGCTCAGGCCTGTGGCAATTTGTAATCTTTAAGAAGTTCGCGCAGCTTGGTTTTGAGCATCTTGCCGGTGGCGCCCAGGGGAATCGCGTCGACGAAGACGACGTCGTCGGGGATTTGCCATTTGGCGGTCTTGCCTTCGTAGAAGCGCAGCAGCTCGTCGCGCGTGACTTCCATGCCGGGCTTTTTCACGACCGCGATGATGGGGCGCTCATCCCACTTGGGATGGGCCACGCCTATGCAGGCAGCCATGGCGACGGCCGGGTGCGCCACGGCGATGTTCTCGATCTCGATGGAGCTGATCCATTCGCCGCCGGACTTGATCACGTCCTTGCTGCGGTCTGTGATTTGCAGATAACCGTCGGCGTCTATGGTGCCGACGTCGCCCGTCGGGAACCAGCCGTCCACCAGCGGGTCGCCGCCCTCACCCTTGAAGTATTCGCGCACAATCCACGGCCCCTTGACGTAAAGGTCGCCAAAGACCTTGCCGTCCCAGGGCAGCTCTTCACCGTTGGCGTCGACGATCTTCATGTCGACGCCGTAGATGGCGCGCCCCTGCTTGAGGCGTATCTTCATTCTTTCTGCTTCCGGCAGCGTGTCGTGCTTGTTCTTGAGCGCGCACAGCGTACCCAGCGGGCTCATCTCGGTCATGCCCCAGGCGTGCAGCACTTCCACACCGTAGTCTTCACGGAAGGCATTGATCATGGCCGGTGGACAGGCTGAGCCGCCGATAACGGTGCGGCGCAAGGTGGAGAACTTCAACCCTGACGGCTTCATGTGTGTCAGCAGCATCTGCCAAACGGTGGGCACGCCGGCGGCGTAAGTGACCTTTTCGGCCTCAATCAGCTCATAGATCGATTTGCCGTCGAGCGCAGGCCCTGGAAACACCAGCTTGGCCCCGGTGAGCGCGGCCGAGTACGGAATGCCCCAGGCATTGACATGGAACATGGGCACGACGGGCAGGATGGCATCCCGTGCGGAGATGGACATTACGTCAGGCAGCGCGGCCGCGTAGGCGTGCAGCGTGCTGGAACGGTGGCTATAGAGTGCGGCCTTGGGGTTGCCCGTGGTGCCGCTGGTGTAGCACATACTGGAAGCGGTGTTTTCGTCAAAACTGGGCCAGGCGTAGTCGGCGCTTTGTGCGCCCATCCAGCTTTCGTAGCTTTGCAAATCCGGAATGCCCGAATCGGCCGGCAACTTGTCAGCGTCGCACAGCGCGATGTAGTGCTTGATGGTCGGGCACCTGGCATGCACGGCCTGCACCAGCGGCAGAAAACTCAGGTCAAAGCACAACACCTGGTCTTCGGCGTGGTTGGCGATCCAGGCGATCTGGTCCGGATGCAGGCGCGGGTTGATGGTATGCAGCACCCGGCCAGATCCGCTCACGCCGTAATAAAGCTCCAGGTGCCGGTAGCCGTTCCAGGCCAGCGTGGCAACGCGGTCGCTGAATGCGAGCTTCAGGCCGTCCAKCGCATTGGCAACCCGGCGCGCCCGATGGGCGACATCCTTGTAGGTGTAGCGATGCAGGTCGCCCTCCACGCGGCGCGAGACGATTTCGGCGTCGCCATGATGGCGCTCCGCGAATTCGATCAGGCCGGAAATCAGCAGCGGCTGGCTTTGCATTAACCCAAGCATCGGGAAGTCTCCATTGGTTAAATAGTGTTCAGCAAGCGGTCATCATGCCGCAGCGCACCATGACGGTCATGCGGGATTGCCCGTGAAATCACGGGTTCATGTCAGGTAGGGGACAATTTGCCGATGACCTCTGCAAACCTTCCGGCGCCCGACGATGCAGGTTCCTCTGCCGGTACCTCGCTGACCTGGAGCAACAGCTTCGCCCAACTGGGTGGCGACTTCTACACCCGCTTGCGGCCGCAGTCCCTGCCTGACCCCTATTGGGTTGGCCGCAGCCGCAGCATGGCGCACGAGCTGGGACTGGGCGCAGAATGGCTTGAATCACAGGCAGCCCTGGAAGCCTTGAGCGGCAATGGCGTCCTGCCTGGCTCCGAGCCGTTGGCCAGCGTCTACAGCGGTCACCAGTTTGGCGTCTGGGCCGGGCAACTCGGTGACGGCCGCGCCTTGTTGCTGGGCGAAATCAGTACTCCGCGCGGGCCGCAGGAAATCCAGCTCAAGGGCGCCGGCAAAACACCCTACTCCCGCATGGGTGATGGCCGGGCTGTACTGCGCAGCTCGATTCGCGAATTTTTGTGCTCGGAAGCGATGCATGGCCTGGGCATTCCCACCACGCGGGCGCTGTGCGTTACCGGCTCCGATGCAGCCGTGCGGCGCGAGGAGATCGAGACCGCCGCCGTGGTGAGCCGCACCGCGCCAAGCTTCATCCGCTTCGGCCACTTCGAGCATTTCAGCTACAACGACCAGCATGCGCAGCTCAAGGTGCTGGCCGACTACGTCATCGACCGGTTTTACCCCGCCTGCCGCAAGGCAAAGCAACCTTATGCGGCGCTACTGGAGGCCGTCAGCGAAAAGACCGCACACCTTATGGCTGCGTGGCAGGCTGCAGGTTTTTGCCATGGCGTCATGAACACCGACAACATGAGCATCCTGGGGCTGACCATTGACTATGGCCC
>NZ_JBFUGX010000165.1:0-7357 GCF_056402675.1 Polaromonas sp. P3_C2
ATGTTGTGGTGCTCGGTCAACGCTACGCCTGCAGAACCGTTGCGGCGCAGTTCATGGCGCACCTTCACGAAAACCAGGCTGCCGGTGCGGCCGCTCTTTTCCGTCACATCAACGATGGTTGAGGTGCGCGCGAGCGCGTCGCCGACACACAGCGGCTCGTGGAACTCGAAATCGCTGCCGGCCCACATGCGGCGCGGCAGCGGAACGGGCGGCAGGAAGCCGCCGCGCCGCGCATGGCCATCCGGGCCGATCTCCGATTGCGCGTGGATCGGCAGGAAATACAGCCAGTGCCAGAGGTAGGGCAACGGCGTGCCGGGCGCGGGGCGCGAGGTGTCGGCGCGGTCGAGCGTGGCCGACAGCGCTGCGTACGGCGTGGCAGTGGCGGTGTCTTCCACTGTCTCGATGCGGCCTGTCCAGTCTTGCAAGTTCATGCGCATACCCTTCTTTCAGTAAAACTTGCGCGACTTAGTCGAGCTTGATTTTTGCGGTCGCCACAACGCCCTTCCAGCGCGTGACTTCCTTCTGCACCAGGGTTTTGAGTTGCGCAGGCGTGCTGGTTTCAACCTCGGCCCCCTGGTCTTCAATGAATTTCTGTACGGTTTTTTCGGCCAGTACGCGGTTGATCTCCTGGTTCAGCCGGTCAACCACCACCTTGGGGGTTTTAGCGGGGGCGAACATGGCGTACCACTGCGACATGCTGACGTTGGGAATTCCCTGCTCGGCCAGCGTCGGAACGTCAGGCAAGACGGGAGATCGCTTGTCACCGGCGATGCCGAGCGCCTTGAGCTTGCCGCCCTTGATTTGCGGGTACGCGGTAAACAAACTGGGAAACATGTATTGCGTGATGCCAGAGATGGTGCTCATCACGGCGGGCGCTGAGCCTTTGTGGGGAATTCCGATCACATCCACCCCTGCGGACAGCTTGAACAGCTCGCCTGCGATATGCGGTGCGGTGCCATTCCCCGCCGTCGCGAAGCTGAAGCTGTCGGGTTTGGCCTTGATGAGCTGCACCAGTTCTTTGGCGGTCCTGGCCGGCACTTCCGGGCTGACGACCAGCACCGTCGGAGATGCCGCCACCATGCCGATGGGTTCAAAATCGGTGACCGGGTCGTAGCGCAGCTTTTGCAAGGCCGGGTTGATGCCGTGGGTAGCGATGTAGCCGAACATCAAGGTGTAGCCGTCCGGCGCGGCGCGGGCCACGAACTCGCTGGCAATCGCGCCGTTCGCCCCGGCCCGGTTGTCGACGATGACCGGTTTGCCGAGCCGGGCGCTGAGTCCCTGGGCCAGGACGCGCGCCATCGCGTCGTTGGCGCCGCCGGCGGAGGTCGGCACCACGATGGTGATCGCTTTTTCGGGCCAGTTCTTGGGCGTCGCCGGACTGGTCGCCGCCATGGAGGAGCCAACCGCCAGTGGTAGCAAGCTCAGCATCAGCAAAGTCCGGACGTGGTGTTTCGGCAGCATGGTTTGTCTCCTGTGGATGTTCTGGTTGCCGGATCTTCGGCGAATGAAGGGAATCCGTGAAGTGCAACTTTTGCTAGTATTGGTGCATGGCACGCATCAATTTCGATTTACAGCAACTCGAAGCCTTCGTGGCGGTGGCCGAGCGCGGGAGCTTTCGCGCAGCAGCCGACCATATCCATCTTTCCCCACCCGCTTTAAGCCGGCGCATCGACAAGCTCGAGACCATCCTGGGCGCGCGGCTTTTCAACCGCACCACACGAGAGGTCGAACTGACGGCCCTCGGGCACGTTTTCCTTGATCGCGCACGCGCCGCGCTGGACGACCTCGAGTCCGCCATGCTCGGCATCACCGACATCGCCGGCAGCCGGACCGGCCGGGTCACGGTGGCCTGCGTGCCTTCCGCGGCCATCCATTTCCTGCCCACGGTCGTGAGCTCTTTCTCCGAACGCTACCCGCTGATCCGCGTCCGTGTGATTGACGAAGCCGCCGGCGCGGTGATGGCCAGCGTAGTGTCGGGCGAGTCGGACTTCGGCATCAGCTTCATGGGCAACCAGGTGCCCGGGGTGGACTTCGAGCCGATCCACACCGACCCCTTCGTGGTGGCCATGCCGCGCCGCCATGCACTCGCCGGCCGCAAGACGCTGTCCTGGAAGAACCTGGAAACCGAGCGCCTGATCGCGGTATCGCGTACCAGCGGAAACCGGCAACTGCTGGATGACGCGCTGGCCAAGGCGGGTATCAACCCCTCGTACCGTCTCGAGGTGAGCCACATCGCGACACTGCTCGGTATGGTCGAAGCAGGGCTCGGGCTTGCGGCCGTACCGCGCCTGGCCTTGCCGAAACGGCATCCGTCGATCATCGGCGTTGCGCTCGTGGCACCGGCGGTATCGCGTGTACTGGGCCTCACCACCTTGCGTGGCACGACGCTGCGCGCACCGGCAAAGATGTTCTACGACTACCTGCACACGGCGCTGAAAGAGCGTCGCTAAGGGAAGTGCCAAAGGCCGGCACTGGTGCAGGCCAGGCACCAATGCGTACTGGTGTTTTTCCTGTTCGGGTCGCGATGAAACTTCGAGCGCCCGAACGATGGGTAGTGGAGCAACCACCGCGACCACCTCGGCCTTCCACCCGAATCAGGGCAGCCGGCCTGGCGGGCGCGTGCCGAAAGGATCGGCTGCGCCTGTTGCCATTCGCGCGCCAATTTGGTTATTATAAATAACTATTATTGTGACTCCGTGGCAACCAGTAGAAAAGGCGTATGACCTATCAACCCGCTGTGCAAGATGCGCAATTCATTCTTTTCGACGTACTGGACGCGGGCGGCCAATTGCGACCGATCGAGCGCTTTGCCGATACCGACGGCGACCTGCAGCGGCAGGTTCTGGAGGAAGCAGGAAAGTTCGTCGCCGAGGTTGTGGCGCCGCTGAATGCGGCGGGCGACAACCCGGGGTGCCGCTTCGATGCCGGCGCGGTCGTGACGCCTCCAGGTTTCGTACAGGCCTACCAGGCGTTCTGGCAGGCAGGCTGGCCTGCGCTTTCATGCGCGCCTGAACACGGCGGGCAAGGGCTGCCCTGGGTGCTGGAAGGTGCGCTGTACGAATGGCTGAGTGCCGCCAACCATGGCTGGACCATGGCACCGGGCCTGCTGCAYGGAGCCTATGAGTGCCTGGCCCATCATGGCAGCGATGAATTGAAGGCGACTTACCTGGAAAAACTTGTCTCTGGCGAATGGCTGGCCACGATGTGCCTTACCGAAGCGCATGCCGGCAGCGATCTCGGACTGGTGCGCACCCGCGCAACGCCGAAGCCGGACGGCAGCTACCGCGTCAACGGCAGCAAGATCTTCATTTCCGGTGGCGATCACGATCTCACCGGCAATATCCTGCATCTCGTCCTCGCACGCCTGCCGGATGCACCTGCCGGCCCCAAAGGCCTGTCGCTGTTTCTCGCCCCCAAGCTGCTGATGGACGGCAGCCGCAACCATGTCTACTGCGATCGCATCGAAGAAAAGATGGGCCTGCACGGCAGCCCCACCTGCGCCATGCGCTTCGATGATGCGACAGCCTGGCTGGTAGGCCAGCCGGGCGAGGGCCTGAACGCAATGTTCGTGATGATGAATGCGGCGCGTTTGCACGTGGCGCTGCAGGGCATCGGCCTGCTCGACGCCGCATGGCAAAAGGCCGATGCCTATGCGCGCGAGCGCAGGCAGATGCGCGTGCCCGGGCCACGCACCAGCACCGAGCCCGCCGACTTCATCATCGGCCACCCGGCGATGCGCCGCCTGCTGGATACGCAACGAGCCTGGATCGACGGAGGGCGCGTGCTGGCTTACCAGACAGGACTCGAGCTCGACATCGCCAGGTACCACCCTGACCCCACTCGTCGTGAAAGGGCACAGCAGTGGTGCAGCCTGCTCACACCCGTGTTGAAGGCTGCTTTCACCGATCAGGCTTTCCACGGCGCCAGCGAATGCCTGCAAGTTTTCGGTGGCCATGGCTACATCCGCGAATGGGGAATCGAGCAGACCGTGCGCGATTCACGCGTGACCATGATCTATGAGGGCACCAACGAGATTCAGGMCATCGACTTGCTGGTCCGCAAGGTGATACCGGACGGCGGCTAGGCGTTGCGGCAGATGTTCCAGGTCCTGCAGGAGGGCCTGGACGACGGGCGCGCGAACGAGAAGGCTGTATTGAGCTGTTTCGCCCGCCTGGAGATGACGACCGCAGCATTGATCAAGGTCGCGGGTGCGGCGCCCCAGTTGCCCTATTGGGTCGCTGGCGACTACCTGCGCGCGGTGGCGCTGGCACTGCTTGGTTGGGCTTGGGTGCGCATCTGCAACACGCCTGGCGCGCAAGGCAGTGAGCGCTGGCAAGGCCCAAGTGAAGCGCTACGGCGCTGGGTGATGCCTGAGTTCGATATGCGGCTGGGCATCATCGAAGATGAAATCAGGCGCCGGGATTGACCGGCCTTTCATGTGGACGGGGCGACACCGGATCGACGGTCAACCCCAGCATGCCCTGGGCGTTGAGAGATCAGATCTTCCGCACGCCTTGGGCAGCCTGCTAGTTCTGAACCCCGCGACCGCCCAAGGTGCGCTGCGCATCGTTTTCAAGCGCGATGGCATCATCGAAATGGCGAAGGCCGATGTCGTTGAGAACCCGTTTGAAGCTGGCTGCCACCACCGGCTGAAGCGACGCCAGCCTGGCGCCGATTTGTCGGGAAGCCGATTCGAGTTCCTGGTCGGAGACCACTTTCCAGACAAGTCCCCAAGCCATCGCCTGCGCAGGTGAGAACTCTTCGCCCAGGAGCATCAGCGCCTTGGCGCGCGCAACGCCTGCATAGGCAGATAAGGTGGCGGTCAATCCACCCGTCACAAAAACCCCGAGGGAGGACTCCGGCAACTTGAAGCGGGTGCTTTCCCCCGCGATCACAATGTCCGCATTGAGCATCCACTCCAAGCCGGCGCCGACAGTCCAGCCATGAACCGAAGCAAGCACCGGCTTGGGCAGGGACACCAGCGCTTTGGACACGGCTTGCACCAAGACCAGGTCCTCTTCAGTGGGTGGCGCACTGACGTCCCTCCCCGCACAGAATGCCCGGCCATTGCCGCGCAGAAGGAGCACCCGGACGGCATCGTCGCGCGAGGCCAGCTCTATAGCAGCAAGAAGTGCGCGCGCAAGCTCGTTGTCAATGGCATTGAGCTTGTCGGGGCGGTTCAGGGACACGGTCATGATGCCGTCCACGGACTCGATCAGCAGCTTGGGAGTTGTCATGGGTGTGATTCTGAACCGGGAAGCCGTCAGCGAACGCATAAATTTCCGGCCTAATGTTTTTTTGGCCGGACCGTCCGCATATCGGCCCGAGGGAGCGGCGGCTTTGCTGCCTGAATTGAGCGCCCGCCAAACCTCGCAGTGCGCTGCATGCCGCCTCGAATCCGTCACTCCACGGTGACGGATTTAGCCAGGTTTCTCGGTTTGTCCACATCCGTCCCGCGCGCCACARCCGTGTGATACGCCAACAACTGCAGCGGCACCACGTGCAGCAGCGGGCTCAGTGCCCCATAGTGTTCGGGCATGCGGATGACGTGCAGGCCTTCGCCGCTTTCGATGTGACTGTCGGCGTCTGCCAGTACATAAAGGACGCCGCCGCGGGCGCGGACTTCCTGCATGTTGCTTTTGAGTTTTTCGAGCAGTGCGTCGTTGGGCGCGACGCAGACGACGGGCATCTCGCTGGTGACCAACGCCAGGGGGCCGTGTTTGAGTTCGCCGGCCGGGTAGGCCTCGGCGTGGATGTAGCTGATCTCTTTGAGCTTGAGGGCGCCTTCGAGTGCGATGGGGTAGTGCAGGCCGCGGCCGAGGAACAGTGCGTTTTCCATCTTGGCGAAGTCTTCGGCCCAGCTGATGACTTGCGGCTCCAGCGCCAGCACGGCTTGCAGGGCGGCGGGCAGGTGGCGCATGGCTTTGAGGTGGCCGGCTTCTTCTTCATCGCTGAGCTTGCCTTTGCTTTGGGCCAGGGCCAGCGTGAGCAGGAAGAGGCCTGCCAGTTGCGTGGTGAAGGCCTTGGTGGACGCCACACCAATTTCAACGCCGGCGCGCGTGATGTAGGCGAGCTTGCATTCGCGCACCATGGCCGACGTTGACACATTGCAGATGGTGAGGGTTTGCGTCATGCCCAGGCTTTGCGCGTGGCGCAGCGCGGCCAGGGTATCGGCGGTCTCACCGCTTTGCGTGATGGTGACGACGAGTGATTTCGGGTTGGGTACCGATGTGCGGTAGCGGTATTCGCTGGCCACTTCGACTTGCGTAGGGATGCCGGCAATCGACTCGAGCCAGTACTTGGCCGCGCAGCCGCTGTAGTAGCTGGTGCCGCACGCGAGGATAAGCACCGAATCAATGTCCTTGAAGACGCGGTAAGCCTCGTCGCCGAACAGCTCAGGCACGATGCCCTCGACGCCTTCGAGCGTGTCGGCAATGGCGCGCGGCTGCTCGAAGATTTCTTTTTGCATGTAGTGGCGATACGGGCCCAGCTCTGCGGCGCCGCTGTGGGCGTGCACGGTTTTGACTTCGCGCTGGACGGCTTTGCCTTCTTTGTTGAGTACCCAGTACTTGCCGAGCTGGATGTCGACCATGTCGCCTTCTTCGAGGTAAACGATCTGGTCCGTCACGCCGGCCAGGGCCATGGCGTCGCTGGCCAGGAAGTTCTCGGTCTTGTCCTTGCCGACGCCCAGGATCAGCGGCGAGCCGGCGCGCGCGCCGACGACGCGGTGCGGTTCGTCCTTGCAGAAGGCGGCGATCGCGTAGGCGCCGTGCAGTTGCGCGACGGTGGCCTTGAGGGCTTCAAACAAATCGCCGTCGTACAGGCTGTCCATCAAATGCACGATGACTTCGGTGTCGGTCTGGCTGTCGAAGACATAGCCCTTGGCCTTGAGGCCGGCGCGCAGCTCTTCGTAGTTTTCGATGATGCCGTTGTGCACCAGTGCAACCTTGCCTGCGCGCGCCGTGGCGCCCGCGCCGCTGCCATGGCTGAAATGCGGATGTGCGTTGTGAACGACTGGCGCGCCATGTGTGGCCCAGCGGGTGTGGGCAATGCCGGTGACGCCTTCGAGTTTGTCGGCGCTCACCTGCTCCTGCAACTCGGCCACGCGCGACGTGCTGCGAGCGCGCTTCAGGCCGCCGGCGTACACGGCGACGCCGCAGGAGTCATAACCGCGGTATTCGAGGCGCTGCAAACCCTGCACCAGGATGGGAACGATATTTCGGGTCGAAACGGAAGCAACAATGCCGCACATGAAGGTCTCCTGAAGATCAATGCGGTGATGCTACGTACTTACAGTTTTCCAATGTGATCTATTTTTTCTATTTAATGGAATTTAATTTCATACACTTCAGTATAT
>NZ_JBFUGX010000166.1:0-7341 GCF_056402675.1 Polaromonas sp. P3_C2
GAGCTACACCACCCTGATTTCCGCCGAACAACTGCAAGCCCTGATCGCATCGGCCAAGCCCCTGCGTATCTTCGACTGCACCTTCGACCTGATGAAGCCCAACGCCGGCCAGGAGCAGTACCTCGCCTCGCACCTTCCCGGCGCCGTGTATGCCAACCTGGACACCGCATTGAGTGCCAAGCACGGCGTGGCGGGCGCCCATGGCGTGATCACGGCCAGCGGCGCTGATACACCCGCGTCGGGCGGACGCCACCCACTGCCCAACCGCGAGAAGTTCGCCACCTGGCTTTCCAGCGTCGGCTTTGCCAACAACATGCAGGCGGTGGTGTATGACCGCAACGGCGCCAACTACTGCGGGCGCCTGTGGTGGATGCTCAAATGGGCCGGTCATGAAAACGTGGCGGTGCTCGACGGTGGGCTGCAAGCATGGCAGGCCGCCAGCGGCGCCGTCAACAGCGGCGAAGAACCTGCGCATTTCCAGGCCAGCTTCCTCCTGGCGCCGGAAAAAGCCACATTGGTATCGGCCCAGACCGTGGCGAGCCAGTTGGGCCGCCCGGCACAAACACTGGTTGATGCACGCGCCACGCCACGCTTCAAGGGCGAGGTGGAGCCGCTGGATCCGGTGGCCGGCCACATCCCCGGCGCATTGAACCGCCCCTTCGGCCAGAACCTGGGGCCCGACGGAAAGTTCAAGCCGGCAGTCCAGCTCAAGGCCGAGTTTGAAACCTTGCTGGCCGGCCGCGACCCGGCCACCGTGGTACACCATTGCGGCAGCGGCGTCAGCGCCGTTCCCAACATCATTGCCATGGAGTTGGCCGGCCTCGGAAGAAGCGGGCTCTACGCCGGCAGCTGGAGCGACTGGTGCAGCGACCCAGCGCATCCGGTCGCACAGGGCTGAGGCCGCCCCGCTTCGCGGCGCCGCCAGAAACACAAAAACCTGCATGCTTTCCGGCATGCAGGTTTTTCTTCTTGTTGAGGCGGCCGCGCAGGACCCGCTCAAAAAGTGCCGGTCAATGCCGGATTTTCAGGTCCGATTACTTGGCCGGAGCGCTGGCTGCCGTACCAGGCGTCGCTGCGTCACCTGTCATCGGAGACGTGCTGGTTCCCATTGGGGTGCTACCGGTTGTGGACGTACCCATCGAAGAGCTGCTGCCTGTTGGGGATGGCGTGGTCGACGGCGAAGGTGTGGTCGAGGGTGAAGCGGCAGGTGTCGAAGGCGACGCGCCGGTGTCTTCCACCTTTTTGCCACAGGCTCCCAGTGCCAGCAAAGCGGCCAGGGCAACGGCGGTAAGGGCAGCAGGTTTGAATTTGGATGCGTGCATGTCGGTTTCCTTTTTTGAAGATGAAATGGCTGAACGGTGAGTGGCTGAACGTCAGCCGGAATTCAATTTAGCCCGCTACATCGGGCTTACCCCATGAGACGGTGTCCCACAGGGCTGTAAGCGTTTTTCGCCTGATGCGCACACAGAGGCGCCTGCATCAGCAGGCGCGCGCGTGGCCGGACAGGCGGGTGCGCTTGTGCGGATTGTCCAGGCGTGACCCCGACGAAGGGCCGGCACCGCGACTGCTCCGCGAGCCGTTGTCCGGCCGGTCACCCAGGCGTCCTTTCGAAGGGCTGGGTTCGGGCCTGTGGGAGTGAAGTGTCTCTGCGGCGGTTTTCATGACGGTCTCCTTGAAGGTCACCTTTGCTTGCGGCAGAAAGCAGCAGCGAGGTGCAGACTGTTGAGTGGGATTGGGGGGTGGTTTGCGGCGCTTGCACACCTGCTACGCACCTGTGCCTGCCTTATTCACTGTAGGCATCGTTGCGGCCGGGGAATGTAGGCAATGCCTGTGGATTGCGTAGGAACAAGCCTACAAACCCTCTTTTTTTGTCTTTTTGCCCTTCCTGCGGACGCCAGTGTTCAAGTCCTCCCGCTGGAAAAGAAGGCGGATGCAGCTCAGGACCGCCCCCCGAAAATCTTCAAGGACTCAAGAAAAAATGGCCTTCCAGCCTTATTGAACAAGCGCAAACAGCTATCAAATCAATAGCAACTACGACCATTCAGCCGGTATCGGCAGTCACCAGCTGGACAGGCGAGCGCACGTGCTCAGGCCGCACGCCCACGCCGACCGCATAGGCCGGCAGCGCCTGCAGCAAGGGCCAGCGCCGCATCAGCTTCAGCGGCCAGGGCAGCGCCATGGGCGGGCCGTCGCGCCCCCGCGCCGCCAGTACCGGGCTGAGCAGGCGGTTCTGGATGGCGACCTGCACCGCCTGCGTGACGCGTGTGGGAAACAACCGGCGTTYTTGTACCTGCGCCAGCAAGGGCGTCAGCGCGGCCCGGTCCACCTGCGGACTTGCGAGGGGAGCAGCCAGAATGTTGGCCGCCGCCACGGCATCCTGTACCGCCAGGTTGATGCCCACGCCGCCCACAGGCGACATGGCATGTGCAGCGTCGCCGATGCACAGCAGGCCGGGCTTGTACCAGTGCTCCAGCCGGTCGACCGTGACACTCAGCAGCTTGATGTCGTCCCAACTGGCCAGGGTGGCGATACGGTCGGCAAAGAGCGGCGCCACCTTCACCACGTCTGTGCGGAAAGCCTCCAGCCCCTCTGAGCGAACAGCCTCGATGCCGCCCTTGGGAATCACATAGGCGCACTGCCAATAAGTACGGCGGTCAATCATGGCCAGGAAAATGCCGTTGGTAATGCGCCCGCCCGTCGTGGAAGGATCGCCCGGCATCTTGGGCAGGCGCATCCACAGCACATCGATAGGCGCGCCCAGATCGCGCACGACCAGCCCGGCCGAACTGCGCACCGTGGACCGCCTGCCATCGGCCCCGATCACGAGGTCCGCCATCACCTGCAGGGCGCCCTCGGGTGTGGCGACCTCCACGCCCGTCACCACGCCATCTTGCTGGATCACGCCGGTCACTCCGGCGTTCTGGATCAGGCGAAAACCGGGATACAGCTCCGCCTCATCGCGCACAAAATCCAGAAACTCCCATTGGGGCATCATCGCGATGAATTTGCAGCGCAGGCGCAAATGCCTGAAGCTGGCCAGCACGAGTTCGGTGTTGCCGACCACGGCGCGCAACTCACTCACTTCATCGTGCGGGCGCGCCAGGAACTTCTCCAGCAGGCCCAGTTCGTGAATCACTTCGAGAGTGGATGGATGCACGGTGTCGCCGCGAAAGTCACGCAGGAAATCGGCGTGCTTTTCCAGCACAAGCACCTGCACCCCGGCGCGTGCCAGCAAAAGGCCCAGCATCATGCCGGCCGGGCCGCCGCCGGCGATGCAGCAGCGGACATTCATTACGTCGGCCATGGTGTCTCCCCGGGGATGAAAATCCTCCGACCATATCCAGGCTTGATGGCCCTTGCAAGCTCCAGGCGGGGCAACCACCGCCCAGACCCGTCAACATCTCTTGCGGAGCTGTTTTCGCCTATTTCAGCGTCATTGGCATGGGAGTGGTCTGTACTTCGCCCGGGTCCGGCGGGGTGTCCAGGGGCGGCAGGGGCTCGGGTGGCGGAACGTTCGGGTTGGTGGCCATGGCTACTTCCTGCTTCCCTTTTCCGGCGCCGTTGGGCCCCTGCCAGGCGACTGCAGAGACTGCGGCGGCTCCACCCGTCTGGGCAAGTCGCGGATCATCGCTTCACCTTTTTCGTCCCGGCCGTCGGACGGCAGGTCCGCTTCCAACGTCGGTTCGGGCTCTTCATTGCCTGGCCGCTTGCGCGTTCCGCCCATCACAGACCCACCACCATCAAAGGCATGTCATGGATTGCCAGCGCAGCGGCGGCGGCCATGCTGGCGAAAACGGTGATGAAAAAAGCGATGTACGCGGCTGCGCGCGGGCGGTGAAAACTCCGCGGCTTGCGCGGCGGCGCGTCTTGAGCCAACTCGCCGCTGACATCGTAGGCCGACGGGCGGAAGGCGCTGGAAACCGTGGTGGAGTCTGAATGGAAGTTCATGGCGGGCCTGCCTTTTGCACAGTGTTTGCACAACGCAACGGAGCATCAAAAGGATGCTTGCCCTTATCTTCCCGCTCCGCCCGAAACCCGCCTATAGGTCGCCAGGCCTTGTACTTGTCAGGCGCCGTCTGACAGCAGCCGCAACCGCAGCTGCGCCTTGCCGCTCAGTGGTGGTGCGCCATCCCGCTGATCAGCGTGACCAGCCCGATGCCGATACCCAGCCAGGCAATTTGCGCCATGGTTTCCCGGGCGGTGACGCGTTTTTGCAACTGGGGAATCAGGTCGGCCAGCGCGACATAGATAAAACTGCTGGACGCCATGATCAGGAAAAACGGCAGGTAGTCATATAGCTGGTCAACCAGCGCATAGCCGACCACGCCGCCCAGCGCGGTGACGGCACCGGCCAGCGACACCTTGATGAAGGCGGCGCGGCGGTTGTTGGAGGTCTGGCRCAGGACCACCAGGTCGCCCATGTGGTGAGGCACCTCATGCACCAGCACCGCCAGCGCGGCGACCACGCCCAGCCGCAAATCGGCCATGAAGGCCGACGCAATCAGGATGCCGTCGCCGAAAGCGTGCACGCTGTCGCCGGCCAGCACAGCCCAGCTGCCGCTTTTGGCTTCGCCATGCGTATGGCCGTGGTGGCCGTGGTGGCTGTGCGCGGCATGGACGTGCTCCGTATGGTCATGGTGTGCATGCGCCGCAGCCTCGGGGCCATGGTGCTCGCCGCCATGGTGCTCATGGCCGTGATGCCAGAGTTCGGCCTTGTCGAGCAGGAAAAAGAACACCAGCCCGACCAGCAAGGTGGCAAACAGTTCCTTGGCCCCGGCCTGGCTTTCAAAAGCCTCGGGCAGCAAATGCATGAAGGCCGTGGCCAATAGCGCGCCGGCCGCCAGGCTGAGCATGTGCTGGGTGTAGCGGGCCAGCACACCAAAGCTGAGCAGAGCCGCCAGCCACACGCTGCCAATGCCTGCAGCCAGGGTCCCCACCAGGATTGCTATCAAAGTCATAGCTGCTTGCGCTCGTATTTATTGGGCTAAGGCCCGAAATCACTCAAAATTATCCGCAGAGGTTACACCACAGACGACAAACCCCGGGCGCGGCATCCAATGCCTGCGGCCGGGGTTGTTTCAATCTTATCAAGCCTGTCAAGTGGTTAGCCCCCACGGTCGCTCACTGCGTGTAGCTCCCGAGGCCTTGCAGGCCGCGGCTCGCGAGACGCTTCGCCTCTGTCGCCCGTCCAAGCCTGCGCAGGCAGGCTTGGAGCCGCGGGCTCCAGCCCCTCGGGGGCCGCCCGCCTGCGGTCTGGCAAAGCCAGTCCCGCGCCTCATGCTGGCTTGAAGAGTTCAGGGCGCAATCAGTGTGGGGTATTTCACCAGCAGGGGCCGCGGAACCGGCTTTGCCGGGCCGCTGGCGCCGCCCCCTCGAGGGGGGAACAAGCTACATGTAGTGAGCTTGGACAGGGGTGCATCACTTTTGGGGGAACAGGCTACACGCAGTGAGCCTGGACGGGGGTGCTTTAACCCACGCCGTGGGATTTAAACCATTCCAGGGCACGCTTGAATCCGTCATCTGCCGCATCCTTGCGGTAGCTCGGGCGATAGTCGGCATGGAAGGCGTGGGGCGCTTGCGGGTAGACCACAAACTCAGAGGCGGCTGCCGCCTTGTTGCCMTTGGCGCCGGCTTCAGTCAGTGCGTCTTTCATCTGGTTGACGGTGGTCAGCGGGATGCCGCCGTCTTGCCCGCCGTACAGGCCCAGCACCGGCGCCTTGAGGTTGGCGGCCAGGTCCAGCGGGTGCTTGGGCGTCAGCGCTGATGGCTGGCCGACCAGGCGGCCATACCAGGCCACACCGGCCTTCACGTTCTTGCTTTGCTCGGCATACAGCCAGGTGATGCGGCCGCCCCAGCAAAAACCGGTGATGCCCACCTTTTTCGCATTGCCACCGTTAGCGGCTGCCCACTTCACGGCGCCGTCCAGGTCGGCCATGACCTGTTCGTCAGGCACCTTGGACACCACTTCGGCCATGAGCTTGGCCATTTCGTTGTATTTGCTCGGGTCACCCTGGCGCGCATAGAGCTCTGGGGCAATCGCCAGATAGCCGGCTTTGGCAAAGCGCCGGGCCGTGTCGGCGATGTATTCGTGCACGCCAAAAATTTCCTGGATCACCAGCACCACCGGCAGGTTGGTCTTGCCGGCGGGCGCCGCAAAGAAAGCGGGCACCTTGAAGCCATTGACTTCATAGGTGGTTTCGCCGGTCTTCAGGCCTTCTGAAGAAGTTTTGATGGCTGTCTGCGCCATGATGGGCATGGCGGTGGCCGCGTACCCGACCCCCAGGGCCGTTTTGAGCGCGGTGCGGCGACTGGCGCCGGCTTCGGTGGACCGCCCGGGCAGCAGGGCGTCGAAGTCTTTCTTCTGGTCGTGTTCAAGCATGGCGGTTCCTCAGTAGATTGTGGGAGGTTCTCAAAAGGCAAACAGTCGGAGTCTATGCGGCCCCGGAAGTTCTTGCCACCGCAAGGCAATGACGCTGGTGTTTTCCCTTGCCCACCGCCCCGCCCCGCCCCGCCCCGCACCCAAACTCAAACGATCTTGACGCTCAACTCTGGCAAACCGTCAATATGGCATTCGATGACGTCGCCCTTGACCACCGGGCCGACGTTTTCAGGCGTGCCCGAGTAAATGATGTCGCCGGGAAAGAGCTCAAACGCTTCGGACAGTTTGGAGATCTGCTCGGCCACCGACCAGATCATGTGGTTCAGCGTGGCCTGCTGCTTGACCTGGCCGTTGACCTTGAGCCAGATTGCGCCCTTGGTGTAGTGGCCGGTCTGCGCAACCTTGTGGATGGGACCGATGGGAGCCGACATGTCAAAGCTCTTGCCGATTTCCCAGGGCTTTTTCTGGTCGCCCATGCCGCGCTGCAGGTCGCGGCGCGTCATGTCCAGGCCCAGCGCGTAACCGTAAACACGATCCAGCGCCTCGCTCATCGGGATGTTGCGCCCACCTTTGGCCAGCGCCGCCACGAGTTCGACTTCGTAGTGGTAGTTTTTGGTCAGTGTGGGGTACGGGTGGTCTGCAACCTTGCCGGGCGGCACCACCTGAATGGCGTCCGTCGGCTTCTGGAAGAAGAACGGCGGTTCACGGCTCGGATCCGAACCCATCTCGATTGCATGTGCTGCGTAGTTGCGACCTATGCAGTAAATGCGGCGCACCGGAAACATTTCGGCGCTGCCCGCGATGGGGATGTAGGTCTCAGCCACCGTGAAAGGCGTGGCCGGCGCATTTGCCGCCGTGCCCGGCGTGGCGCAGCCGACGACGGCGCCTGTCGCCATCAGGGCGCCTGTTTGCAGAATTCCGCGTTTGCTCATGTCTGGTGTTGTCATGTGTGTCTCCTGGGA
>NZ_JBFUGX010000167.1:0-7287 GCF_056402675.1 Polaromonas sp. P3_C2
TCGTCGAGCCGGCCGCGTTCGCGCAGGGCTCTGCGGGCCTGTTCAAGCTGGCCCTCGAAGTCAAGGGCCTGCGGCACAAAGCCTTCCGTATTCGCGTTGGCGATGTTGTTGGCAATGACTTGCTGCCTTGCCGAAGCCGCGTCAAGCGCCAATGACAGCGCGGCCGTCGTAATGGATTCGATACTGTTGGACATGGGTGTACCTCTGGTGTAGACGTCGGAACTACTGGACGACGAGTTCGGCATGCAGGGCGCCGGCAGCCTTGACGGCCCGCAGAATCGAGATGATGTCGCGGGTGTTGGTCTTTAGTTTGGCGAGCGACTGGACCAGGTCTGTCACAGTGGTTCCGCCAGCCACAAAACCCGGGCCGTTGCGCTCATCCACGTCGATCCGGGTATTGCTAACCAAGGCGGTGCGCACGCCCGGCCCGGCCTCGCCGATAAAGAAGGGTTGCGAAACGCCGTTCTGCTCGGTGATGGCAATCTTCAAATCACCATGGGTGATGGCTACCTTGGCGATGCGCACATCCCCGCCCGCAACGACTGTGCCCGTGCGTTCGTTGATCACCACTTTGGCCCGCCTGTCGGGCTCGACCGTGACGGACTCCAGGCGCGACAGGAAAGCTACCAGGCTGCCGCGCTGGCTTTCCGGCACATCGATGTCGATGCCTGAGGCGTCGCGCGCCTGGGCCAGGTTGGCACCCAGCTGGGTGTTGATGGCCAACGCAATCCGGTTCGCCGTGGTGTAGTCCGGCTCGGCAAGCAGGAAGGTTACGTTGGGAATGGCGGTGCCGGTGGATCCGGGCTCCATGGGGGCTTTGGCCGTGCCGACCTCAACGGTCGCGCCATTGGGCACCGCTCCCACTGTCGGGTGGTTCTTCTGCAACACGTTGCCGTTGGAATCATAACGGTAGCCTCCAACCGACAGCGGCCCCTGCGCCAGTGCATAGACACGGCCGTTCGCCGCTTTCAACGGCACTTGCAACAAGCTGCCGCCCACCAGGCTGCGTGCGTCGCCTGTCGAAGACACCGTGATGTCCAATGTGTCGCCGGGCCGGGCGAAACTCGGCAGCGAAGCGCTGACCATGACGACAGCCACATTCCGGCTTTGGATCTGTTCAGGCGGCACGCTGAGATTGAACTGGGACATCGCATTGGACAATGCCTGCCGGGTGGCCCGGTTCGTCGGTGAGTCGCCCGTTCCGGCGAGGCCGGTCACGATGCCGGTACCCGTCAATGCGTTGTCTCGCCACCCCTGGAGTTTGCCCAAGTCCTTGATTCGGATCAGGCCAGTCTGACCATGCGAAGCCGGTGCCACCAGACAGAGCGCACAGCAAATGAGTACCGGAATGATACGAAGCCGGGAGACAAACCTCGACTGCAGAAATGAAGTGAGCGCCATTTTCAAAACCCTGTCCAATCGAGCAATTTCCGCCACCAGGGCCGCTGGTTGCGTTCAGCGATATCGCCCTCGCCGACATAGGTGATTTTCGCGTCGGCCAATCTCGTGGAAAGAACGATGTTGCCGTCGGACACGTCCACGGGCCTCACGCGCCCCTCGAGCGTGACGCGTTGCGGTTCCTGGTTGACCGTCAGCATCTGCTCGCCCGTCACTGCCATGTCGCCGTTAGGCAAAATCTCGCGAACCGTCACCGACAGCGTGACCAATAGCCGGTTGGCGCGCTGGGTGCGCCCCCCGCCGTCAAAGTCGCTGGCCACGTTGACGCCCGTCTGGGCTTTGCTTTCACCACGGTGGCTCAGGTCCGCCGACAGGCTGTTTTTTCTTCGGGTGTCCGTGTCCGCGCTGCTGCTGGCACTGGAGTTTTCAAACACCTGAACGGTGAGGACATCTCCCACGCGAAAGGCCTTGTTGTCGGCCGTCAAGGGGCGATAAGTCTTTTCATCGTAGAGGCTGACTCCCTGCGCATGCGACAGGCAGGCCCAGCAGCACAGCACCAGCCCCAACGCGGCCAGGCGCGCGGCTGCAAAGTTGTTCCGCAATTCATTGCCAGGTTTGGAAGCTGAAAAAATCATGGGTACATCTCCACACGGCCCGGGCCTGCGACCCGGGCTAACAAACTGGCCGTAGCATTGACGGGCTTGACTTGAACCATCTGGCCGGCGCGGCCGTCCTGCAGCACTTCCGCACGGCTCTGCACATTCAGGCCGGCCTGGCGCGTTTCGAGCACGGCCCAGCTCCCGCGCGCCACATCGGGAACGGCTTCCGTGTGGGCCGCCGTCAAGGTTTCGCCGGCCCGAATCGGGCGGCGCAAACGCTGGCCGTCAGAAAACTGGCGCGCCGGATTTTTCTGCGAAGCTGCGGCTGCGGCAATGTTTTGTTCACGCAGCTCCACATCGCCCGCCAGGAGGGACGCACCTGCGGGAATGTCTCTGGTGGCAACCACCACCGGCCCGTAGACCACAACCTCAAAAACGACCGCCACCGATCTTTGCACTCTGCCAGCACTGCCCACATCGATCCAGACCGTCATTCTGGAAGCCAGTGCCGCCGCACCCTGAGCACGGGGATTGATCTCCACCAGTTCATCGGCGACTACCAGGTCGCGCGGCACGGTCACCGGCTGCAGTTCGATGCGAGTGCCGGCCGGTAGTTGGCCGCGCAGTTGCTGCCGGAGTGTCTTGTCCGCGAGGGCGACGATATCCTCGCCGGGTATGTCGCGGCTGCGCAGGCTGATGTCAGTGAACGCAGCGCCCTGCCAGGTGATTTGATCTCCTTGAAGGCCCGCGTGACCCCGTATCCACCGGGCAAGGACATCCCGTTCCAGGACAAAGGACTGGCCGGCACGCGGCGCGCGGCCCAGCGGCAAAGCCATCAGGCGCCGCAAGGTCGCCGGGTCCGGGCTGGCAAGGCTGGCAACGTCGCCCAAGCGCACGTCGCTGTGGCTGACCTGCACATGCTCCGGCAGGCTGATACGCGCCATGCTCGCAGCGGTTTGTGCCTGAAGAGGCTGCGCGGGAGCCGCCCAGAGCGCAAGCAGGCAGAGACCCGCCGCCTCGACACCGGAAGGCAGGAACCCAAAAAAGCGAACACCACGCATCAGTGTTTTCTTAGCGGCGCAGCGCATTGACCATGCCGAGCATCTCGTCGGATGCCTGCACAACCTTGACGCTGGCTTCATAAGCGCGCTGCGCGATCATCAGGTTCACCATCTCGTCGACCAGCTTGACGTTGGAGCCTTCCAGAAATCCCTGGGCAATCCGCCCCAAGCCCTCTTCTCCAGGTTTGCCGACGACCGGGTCGCCGGCGGCCTCGGTCGGCCGGTAGAGGTTGTCCCCCTGCGCCAACAGAGCTTGCGGATTGGAGAATCGCACCAGGTCAATCTGCCCGATCTCCACAGGCGTGGCCTGATTCGCCAAACGGATCCGCACGGTGCCATCCGTGTCGATCAGCAAGGCCTGCGCATTGTCGGGAATGCTCAGGCCAGGTTTCAGCGCATAGCCTGCCTGGGTTGCCAGCAGGCCCTCCTTGTTGACCCTCAGCGTGCCGCCGCGCGCATAAGCCTGTGACCCATCAGGCAAAGTCACCTCCATGAAGCCGTCACCTTCAATTGCAACGTCGAACGCGGACTCCGTTTTCTTGAGGTCGCCCATGTCGAAAAGCTTGGCCATGCCGCCTATGCCAACGCCCGCCCCCACTCTCGTAACCGCATCCATGAGGCCCTGCGGCGCGCCGGCATTCGCCAAAGGGAGCGGCGCGGCCGAACGCGTGACCAGATCCGAGAACGTCAGTCGGCCTTTTTTAAATCCCGTGGTGTTGACGTTGGCCAGATTGTTGGCGATCGTGTCCACATTCATCTGCTGGGCCTGCATGCCGGTCGCACCAATATAGAGCGCATCGAACATAAAACTCCTCTGGTTTGTGTGTAGTGAAAACGGGCTCAGGCAAGATCGCCGAGCTTTCGAATGGCTGTCCCCATCATTTCGTCGTAACCTGTCGCGACCTTTTGCATCGACTCGAAATGCCGCATCGTCTGCATCAGTTGCACCATCTCCTGCATGGACGAAACATTGGAGTTTTCGAGAAAGCCCTGGCGTACCTGGACATCGACATCGTTCATCATGCCGGCCGGACTCTCCGAAGCGACAAGCCCCTCCCCGAGATGCCGGAGCGTCTGCGACGCCTCTAGCTGCATCACCTTGAGCTGGGCCACCGGCTCTTGCGCGGACAAGCGGTTGGCGGCAATGCCGGCTGCTCCGGACTTGGGGCCTTCAAATACATAGCCCCTGGAATCAATCGAGGGATTGCGTGTCGTCAAAAAGATGGCGCCGCCTTTACCCATCACCGGGTGTCCCTGGGCATTCACCAACCGCCCCTGACCGTCCAGGTGGAAGGAACCCTGCCGCGTGTAGGCCGGGCCGGACGCCGTTGAGACCTCAAAGAAGCCGTCTCCGTCCAACGCGAGATCCAGATTTTGTCCGGTGGACTTGAGTGTGCCGGGGCGAAGGTCCGTCTGCGTTTTCAGCAGGCCGCCGGTCGCGTCTACCTGCTGCGACAACGCATCGACCTGCGCGGAGAAGGAGGCGCCGAGTTGGGAATAGGGGGTGGGCTGGACCGAAACGACCTCCCGCTTGTAGCCTATGGTCAAGGCGTTGGCCAGGTTCATGCCGACCCTTTCAAGACGGATGCTGTCCTGGTGCATGCTTTGCAAAGCGACGGAGAGAATATTGGTCATGGTTCGGATTGAGTTGCAGGACAAAAATGCACGGGTTGCTTAAAAGCTCACCACACCATACGACTTGAGTTCGATGTTGTGCGGGATCTCGGCCATGGACAGCACACGCAGATGCGGCATTACCCGCTCGGACAAGGCACGCACGTGCCGGCGAAGCTCGGGAGAGCAGAGCAGCACTGGCAGCAAATTGCTTTTCATCATCTTTTCCGCTTGCTGCACCAGTTTGCCGATGAATTTTTCGGCCATTTGCGGTTCCAGGACGAACTGACCCGCGGCCTGGCTGGAACCCTCGGCACGGGAATTTTGCACGCCTTGAATGAAGCGACTTTCAATGGCCGGGTCGAGTGTGAGAACGTGCAACGCATTGGCCTCCCCGAGCAAGCCCTGGCATATCGCGGAACCCAGCCTGTGGCGCACAACCTCCGTCAGGTAGCCGGTCTCCTTGGATTGCCGGCCAGCGTCCGTGAGAGTTTCCAGAATCGCCTCCATATGCCGTATCGAAACCTTCTCTTTGAGGAGGTTCTGCAGCACCTTTTGCACGTCGCTGATCGAAAGGACTGTCGGCACAAGTTCTTCGACCAGGCCGGGCTGGTTCTGGCGCACCCGGCCCAGCAGGCGGTCGGTTTCGGCCCGTGTCAGCAGTGTGGAGGATTCGCGCCGCAAGACCTCGGTGAGGTGCGTCATGAAAACGCTGGAGGCATCCACCAGCGTGAACCGGGCGCGGGTGGCCGCATCCCGCTGTGACTCTTCTATCCAAACGGCCGGCAGGCCGTAGGTGGGGTCTTTCGTGACTTCTCCGGAAATGGCTGTCACGTCGCCCTGAGGATGAATGGCAAGCAGGCGGTCCGCGCGAACCTCACCCTTGGCACTCAGGGCCCCGTCAAGGTAAATCTCGTATCGGTCCGGCCCAAGGCGCGGTGCATCCTTGAAGCGTATGCGTGGCAAGACCAGCCCAAGCTCCTGCGCATGCTGATGGCGGAAGGCGGCAATTCTTTCGAGGAAAGAGCCACCCTTTTCGTTCACCAGAGGAACCCAGCGGGAACCCACCTGGACCTCGATGGGTTCAACGGTCAGGTGTGCATAGGGATCGTCCTTGCCGCCAGCGTCACTGCCGTCAGCCGATTTTCCCTCCTGGCCCGCCGCCGCTTCTTCCCTGGCAATGGCACCGGTATGCGCCCCGCGATACACCATCCAGGCGCCCAGCCCCGAAAGACAAAGCAGTATGAGCGTGGGGACCGCAGGAATACCAGGCAGGATCAACAGGCCCGCCAGGGCTGTAGCCACCAGCAGCAATGTTTTGGGAAATGAGGTGATCTGCCGCAAAGCCTCTTTGCTCAGGTTGGCATCCGAAGCCGAACGGGTAACAATGATCCCGGTTCCCAGGGCAATGACCAGCGCCGGCACCTGGGTCACGATGCCATCGCCTATGGTCAGCAGGGTATAGGTTTTGAGCGCATCACCCCACGGCAGGCCGCGCTGCATGATACCGATCAGCAAGCCTCCCACAATGTTGATGAGCAGTATCAGGATGCCCGCGATGGCGTCGCCTTTAACGAACTTGCTTGCGCCGTCCATCGCGCCGTAAAAAGCCGCCTCTTTCTCGATGTTCTTGCGGCGGCGCTGCGCTTCGGCCTGGTCAATGAAACCCATGTTCAGATCCGCGTCCACGCTCATTTGCGCGCCGGGCATGCTGTCCAGCGTGAATCGGGCGGCCACCTCGGAGACGCGCTGAGCGCCGCTGGTGATCACCACGTACTGGACGACGATCAGGATCAGGAAAATAATCAGGCCGATCACGTAGTTCCCGCCAACAACATAGGAGCCCACAGCGGCGATCACCCGGCCAGCGTCGCCGTCCGAAAGAATCAGGCGGGTGGCGGCGACGTTCAGCGACAGCCGGAACAGGGTGGCAATCAACAGCAGCGAAGGGAACGTCGAAAACTCGACAGGTCGCGCCATGTAGAACGTCAGCATCAGAATCAAAAACGCGAAGCTGAAGTTCAGCAGGATCAGGAAGTCCAGTAGCGGGCTCGGGATGGGCGCGAACAATACCACCAGTACACCCAGCACCAGCAGCACCATAACGATGTCGCTGTGTTTGGTGAGGAAACCCTGCAGGGCTTTCATGTCGCGGCCATCCCCTGCCGGCGTTCGCGCATGGCAAAGACCCAGACGATGATTCGCGCCACTTCGGCATACATGGCTTGGGGCACATGCTGTTCCACAGCAAGCTCGCGGAAGAGCCTGCGGGCCAGAACGGGGTTTTGCACGATGGGGATGTTGTTCTCGCTCGCTATTTTTCTCATGGCTCCTGCGACCCGGCCGGCGCCCTTGGCCACCATCTGCGGAGACGACATCTCGCCATGCCTGTAGCGCAAGGCGACCGCCACATGCGTCGGATTCGTCAACAACACATCGGCATTTTTTGTGTTGCGCACCGTTAGTGTGCGCTTCAGCGCTTCCCGACGCAGCTCCCTGAGCCGCGCACGGATGCGAGGATCACCTTCCCGGTTTTTTGATTCGTCTTTCAGTTCCCTGCGGCTCATCTTCATCTTTTTGGAGAACTCGCGCCGTGTGTACATCCAGTCCACGGC
>NZ_JBFUGX010000168.1:0-7270 GCF_056402675.1 Polaromonas sp. P3_C2
GCGCGTGCAAGAGGCGTATTTGGGCTCTTCAGTAGCAGACGCACAAGCTCACGGAGGAGGTCACTGATGCTCCATATCCAGAACCTCCACGCCTTCTACGGCAAAAGCCACGTACTGCACGGTGTCCATTTCGACGTGCAGCCCGGCCAGATCGTCGCCTTGCTGGGTCGCAACGGTTCGGGCCGCTCCACCACGGCCAAGGCCATCATGGGCCTGGTTGACTGCCAGGGCTCCATCCTCTGGAAGAAGCAGGAAATCGCCGGCAAGAAGGCCTACCAGATTGCCCACCTGGGCATAGGCTATGTGCCGGAAAACCGCGACATCTTCCCCAAGCTCACGGTGCACCAGAACCTTTTGTTGGGCCAAAAGGGCTCGGGCAAGGGTTCGCGCTGGTCGTTTGAGGACATGTACCAGATGTTCCCGCGCTTGCGCGAACGCCAGCACACCGAGGCCGGCGTGCTCTCGGGCGGCGAGCAGCAGATGCTCACGCTGTGCCGCACGCTGATGGGCGATCCCGACCTCATCATCATCGACGAGCCCACTGAAGGCCTTGCGCCCAAAATTGTTGAGCTGGTGGGGCAGTATTTGCAAACGCTGAAGGCCAAGGGCATCTCGGTGCTGCTGATCGAACAGAAACTGACGATTGCCATGGCGATTTCCGATCGCGCGCTGGTCATGGGCCACGGCAGCATCGTGTTTGACGGCACCCCCGACAGCCTGCGGGCTGATGCCTACATCCGCAAAGAGTGGCTCGAGGTGTAAAAAACGGTGTGGATCGTCCCCGGCTGTCACCGCAGGGACAAAAATAGACTGAACAGTCCATCCGGGGACTTGTGCCGTCACAAACGCCCCCTACAATGGAAAAAGAACGGTCGTACTTTTTTGTGCGCCCGACCAGCGCGTGCCGGGCCGCAGCGCCAGCCGAGACAACCAAAAACTGAAACTCCATCAAGGAAAGAAGCAACGCAATGACCACCCTTTACGAAGTTCACGGCCCCGTCGCGCTCATCACACTGAGCAACCCACCCGTCAACGGCCTGGGCCACGCCACGCGCCTGAGCCTGACCGACAACATCCAGAAGGCCAATGCCGATGCCGCCATCAAGTCCATCGTGATCACCGGCGCAGGCAAAGCCTTTTCGGGTGGCGCCGACATCAAAGAGTTCGGCACGCCCAAGGCGCTGATCGAACCCAATCTGCTGAGCGTGATCCGCGCGGTCGAGAATTCCGGCAAGCCTATCGTCGCCGCGATCCATTCCGTCTGCATGGGCGGCGGCCTGGAATTGGCCCTGGGCTGCCACTACCGCATCGCCGCGCCTGGCACCAACGTGGCCTTGCCTGAAGTCAAGCTCGGCCTGTTGCCTGGCGCCGGCGGCACGCAGCGCCTGCCGCGCGTGCTCGGCGTGGAACCGGCCCTGAACATGATCGTGAGCGGCGAACCCGTCAAGAGCGAACTGCTCGCGCAAATCCCCGGCCAGAAACTGTTCGACAAGCTTGCTGCCTCGCCCGAATCGCTGGCCCAGGAAGCCCTGGCCTTTGCCCAATCGATTTCCGACACCCGGCCGCTTCCGCTGGTGCGTGACCTGCGCGCCAAGCACCCCAATGGCGACGCTTATTTCCAGTTCGCCCGCAACATGGTCAAGGGCATGGCCAAGAACTTCCCCGCGCCGCTCAAGTGCGTGGACGCGGTCGAAGCAGCGACCAAGAAGAAATTCGAAGACGGCATGACTTTTGAGCGCGAGTGCTTCATCAACCTGATGTGGACACCCGAAAGCCGCGCGCTGCGCCATATCTTCATGGCTGAGCGTGCGGCCTCCAAGATCCCCGACGTGCCGGAAGACACGCCCAAGCGCGAGATCAATTCGGTGGCCGTGATCGGCGCCGGCACCATGGGCGGCGGTATCGCCATGAACTTCCTGAACGCCGGCATCCCGGTCAAGATTCTCGAGATGAAGCAGGAGGCCCTGGACAAAGGCCTCGGCATCATCAGCAAGAACTACGAGGCCCAGGTCAAGAAGGGCAAGCTTAAGCAGGATAAATATGACCAGCACATGGGCCTGCTCAGCACCACGTTGAGCTACGACGACCTCAAAGACGCCGACCTCGTGATCGAGGCCGTGTTTGAAGAAATGGGCGTCAAGGAGAAGGTCTTCAAGGAACTGGACCGCGTGATGAAGCCGGGCGCCATCCTGGCGTCCAACACTTCGACGTTGGACGTCAACAAAATCGCCGACTTCACCAAGCGTCCGCAAGACGTGGTCGGCCTGCATTTCTTCAGCCCGGCCAATGTGATGAAGCTGCTGGAAGTCGTGCGCGGCGCCAAGACCGGCAAGGACGTGCTGGCCACCGTGATGGCCGTGGGTAAAAAGATTAAAAAGACGGCCGTGGTGTCGGGCGTCTGCGACGGCTTTATCGGCAACCGCATGATCGAGCAATACGGCCGCCAGGGCGGTTTCCTGCTCGACGAAGGCTGCACCCCCGAGCAGGTCGACAAGGCCATCGAGAAATTCGGCTTTGCCATGGGCCCGTTCCGCATGGGCGACCTGGCCGGCAACGACATCGGCTGGGCGATCCGCAAGCGCCGCTACACCGAAAAGCCGGACATGAAATACAGCAAAACGGCCGACCTGCTGTGCGAGAAAGGCCGCTTCGGCCAGAAGACCGGCGCCGGCTGGTACGACTATGTACCCGGCAAGCGCGACGCGATCCCGAACGCTGAAGTCGTCAAGATGATTGAAGACCACCGCAAGAGCCTGGGCATCACGCCACGCAAGATTTCCGACGAGGAAATCGTGCAGCGCCTGGTGTATTCGCTGGTAAATGAAGCCG
This sequence comes from Polaromonas sp. P3_C2, assembly GCF_056402675.1. Lineage (NCBI taxonomy): Bacteria > Pseudomonadati > Pseudomonadota > Betaproteobacteria > Burkholderiales > Comamonadaceae > Polaromonas > Polaromonas sp. P3_C2. The sequence continues at coordinate 2,830 of NZ_JBFUGX010000168.1, forward strand.
CGCACATCCTGGAAGAAGGCATCGCCTCCAAGGCCAGCGACATCGACATGGTCTACATCATGGGCTATGGCTTCCCGGTCTACCGCGGTGGCCCCATGCTGTACGCCGACCAGGTCGGCCTCTTCAATGTGGTGCAAAGCATGAACCGCTTCGCGCAGAACCCGCTGGACGACGCCAAATTCTGGAAGCCCGCACCCCTGCTGGCCAAGCTTGCAGCCGAAGGCAAGACCTTCAACCTGTCTACCTAAGTCCAGCAGACCGCACAGATCAACGTCCCAGAATCCGGAGAATTCCATGACTTCAGCAGTAATCGTTTCCACCGCACGCACCCCCCTGGCCAAAAGCTGGAAGGGCTCCTTCAACATGACGCACGGCGCCACCCTGGGCGGACACGCCGTTGAGCACGCGCTCAAGCGCGCCGGCATCGAGGCCGCAGAGGTCGATGACGTGATCATCGGCTGCGCTACGCCCGAAGGTGCCACCGGCGCCAACATCGCACGCCAGATTGCGCTGCGCGCCGGCTGCCCGGTGACGGTATCGGGCATGACGGTCAACCGTTTCTGCTCGTCCGGCCTGCAGACCATCGCCCTGGCGGCCCAGCGCGTGATCGCCGGTGAAGCCGACATCTACGTGGCCGGCGGCGTCGAAAGCATTTCCTGCGTGCAGCAGGAAATGAACACCCACATGCTGCAGGAAACCTGGCTCGCCAAGAACAAGCCCGAGATCTACTGGAACATGCTCCAGACCGCTGAGCAGGTCGCCAAACGCTACAACATCTCGCGCGACCGCATGGACGAATACGGCGCGCTGAGCCAGCAAAAGGCCACGGCCGCGCTGGCTGCGGGCCTCTTTGAAGCTGAGATCGCCCCCATCACCGTGACAGCCGGCGTGGCCGACAAGATCATGGGCCTGACCACCAAAGAGGTCACCGTCAGCAAGGACGAAGGTATCCGCGAAGGCACGACCAAGGAAGGCATCAGCGGCATCAAGCCGGCCATCCCTGGCGGCGTGATCGCGGCCGGCAATGCCAGCCAGTTCTCCGACGGCGGCGGCGCCGTGGTTGTCATGAACGAAACCCTGGCGGAGAAAAAGGGCCTTAAACCCCTGGGCCGCTTCCTCGGCTTTGCCGTCGCCGGTTGCGAACCCGATGAAATGGGCATTGGCCCGGTCTTCGCCATTCCAAAGGTACTGGCCAAGCTGGGCCTGAAGATCAGCGACATTGATCTGTGGGAATTGAACGAAGCCTTCGCCGTACAGGTGCTGTACTGCGCCGACAAGCTGGGCATTCCCATGGACAAACTCAACGTCAACGGCGGTGYGATTGCCGTCGGCCACCCTTACGGCGTGACCGGCCAGCGCCTGACGGGCCACGCGCTGATCGAAGGCAAGCGCCGCGGCGCCAAGCGCGTCTGCGTGACCATGTGCATTGGCGGCGGCATGGGCGCAGCCGGCATTTACGAAGTCCTCTGAACCGGGCATCATAATGAATGAAACCCTGCTCCTTCAGAAAGGGCAGGCGTTTCCTGCCTTGACGCCCGCCGTTTCGGGGAGGTCGTCATGAGCCTCAGGCCGACCCTCGATTTTCTGCTCTACCAATGGCTCGGTGCCGAGTCGCTCAATCAGCGCGAGCGTTTCGTCGACCATTCACGCGAAACCTTCGACGCGGTGTTCGACACCTGCGAACGCATCGCGCGTGAAAAGTATGCACCGTTCAACCGCATAGTGGATACGCAGGAGCCGCACTTCGACGGCGAAAAAGTCATCCTGCCGCAGGCCACGCACGACGCGCAAAAGGCCTACGCGGCCTCGGGCATGCTCAGCGCCGCGCAGGACTATGAAGTCGGCGGCATGCAGCTGCCCTATACGGTGGAAGCGGCGGCCAATGCCTTCTTCGCCATGGCCTCGGTCAGCATCGGCTCGGGCCTGCTGACCACTGGTAACGCCAACCTGCTGATGGTGCACGGCACCGACATGCAGAAGGAAGTCTTTGCAAAAAATGAGTTCTCGGGCCGCTTCTCGGGCACCATGTGTTTGTCCGAACCGCAGGCCGGTTCCTCGCTCAGCGACGTGACGACGCGCGCCGTCCCGGATGGCGACGGCTTTGAGGCCGACCCGCTGGGCCCACGCTATCGCCTCAAGGGCAACAAGATGTGGATCTCGGCCGGCGAGCACGAGCTGACCGACAACATCATCCACCTGGTGCTGGCCAAGATACCGGGGCCGGACGGCAAGCTGATCGCCGGCACACGCGGCATTTCGCTCTTCATCGTGCCCAAGAAAATGGTCAATACCCAAGGCGAACTCACCGGCGTGCGCAACGACGTGGCGCTGGCGGGCCTGAACCACAAGCTGGGCTGGCGCGGCACCACCAACACCCTGCTCAACTTCGGCGAGGGCAAATACCCGGTGGACGGCCAGGCCGGCGCGGTCGGCTACCTGGTAGGCAAGCCGCATGAGGGCCTGCGCTGCATGTTCCACATGATGAACGAGGCGCGTATAGGCGTGGGCACGGCCGCCACCATGCTGGGCATGGCGGGCTACTACGCCAGCCTCGATTACGCCAAAAACCGGCCCCAGGGCCGGCCCGTCGGCGGAGGATCTAAGAACGGCGCCGGTGCCGTGGGCAAAGACGCCTCCCAGCCGCAGATCCGCATCATCGAGCACGCCGACGTCAAGCGCATGCTGCTGGCGCAAAAAGCGTACTGCGAAGGCGCGCTGGCGCTGGAGCTGTATTGCGCCCGCCTGGTTGATGAACACCACACGGCCGACGCGCAGGCCGCCGACGACGCGCGCCTGCTGCTCGAGGTGCTGACACCGATTGCCAAGAGCTGGCCCAGCGAATGGTGCCTGGAGGCCAATTCGCTGGCCATCCAGGTACACGGCGGCTACGGCTACACGCGCGACTTCCCGGTCGAGCAGTATTGGCGCGACAACCGCCTGAACATGATCCATGAAGGCACGCATGGCATCCAGGCCATGGATTTGCTGGGCCGCAAGGTGCTGATGGAAGGGGGCAGGGGCCTGCAATTGCTGGCAGCGCGTATCAACGCCACGGTTGAAAAGGCGATTCAGGTGCCTGAACTCGCAGCCCATGCCAACGCACTGGCCAAGGCATTGCAGCATGTGGGCAGCGCCACCAAGGCGGCGTGGGCCGCGGGCGAGCCTGGCGAGGCGCTGGCCAATGCGGTACCCTACATGCAGGCCTTCGGCCACACCGTATTGGCGTGGATCTGGCTGGACGTGGCGCTGGCCAGCCTGGCATTGCAGCAATCCGCTACCAATTCGATAGCTGCTCACGCAGGGCGGATGGGCGCTACACGCTATTTTTATCATTACGAATTACCGAAGATCGGTGCCTGGCTCAAGGTCGTTGAAACCCGCGACCTGACCTGTGCCGATTTGCCCGAGGAGGCGTTTTAATGGCTTTTTTCAAACCGTCCGCTGACCCTGTTTCCAACAAGGCCGTGGCTCGCTTGCAGACCCTGATCTGGGTCCTGATCTACGGCGGGCTGCTGACGTTGGTATTGGGTCTGTCGGTTCAGCGCCTGGACGATGCCATCGGCTGGTCCATGGTGGTGCTGGGCGGTATTGTGGCGGTGGTTGGCGCGGCGCTGGTTTACGTGCGCTCCCGCATCAACGTCAGTTCGTAGCGGCCGGAAGTCGCCACCACGACAGCGCAACCTGCAGGAGGCCTGATGTTGTGCCAATATGGCAGACCGCCGCATCCCGATATCGAGATCGCAACCACGGCTGAACCCGACACATTATTTGCAACCCCATCCTTGCCGGAGTCCCGATGCGGCACCCGGCAAGCCCGATGACACCCAACAGGAGACAACTTTCATGACCCGTACCATCCAGCAGCTGTTCGACCTCAAAGGCAAAACCGCACTCGTGACCGGCGGCTCACGCGGCCTGGGACTGCAACTGGCCCAGGCGCTGGGCGAAGCCGGCGCCAAAGTCATTTTGAGTTCGCGCAAGGCCGAAGACCTGGTCGAGTCCGCTGCAGAGCTCAAAGCCGCCGGCATCGACGTCGACTGGATCGCCGCCGACTGCTCCAAAGAAGAAGACATCCGGGCGCTGGCCGACGAGGCCATCAAGCGCCTGGGCCATGTCGACATCCTGGTCAACAACGCCGGCGCCGCCTGGGGCGCACCTGCTGAAGATCACCCGGTTGAGGCCTGGGACAAGGTCATGAACCTCAATATCCGCGGCTATTTCATCCTGAGCCAGCACATCGCCAAACACAGCATGATCGCCCGCAAGTCCGGCCGCATCATCAACGTAGCCTCCATCGCCGGCCTGGGCGGCAATCCGCGCGAGATGACCACCGTGGCTTACAACACCTCCAAGGGTGCCGTCATCAACTTCACGCGCGCACTGGGCTGCGAATGGGGCAAGTACAACATCACCGTCAATGCGATTTGCCCGGGCTTTTTCC
>NZ_JBFUGX010000169.1:0-7258 GCF_056402675.1 Polaromonas sp. P3_C2
ATCGAAGCCAGCCAGGCCGTGATGGAAGAAATCGAACACGCGTTCAAGTTCAACGATGCCGTGCTGCGCCACCTGACCGTGGTGAAGAAGAAAGCCGAAACCGGCCCGTCCCTCATGATGCGCAACGTCGAGAGGGAAGAAGCCCGTAAGGCCCAACAGCAGGAGTATGYGGCTTAATAGCCACCATGCTGTTGAACGCCTCGCTGCTGCGCATCTGCTTTTGAGCAAGAGCCCGCAGTGAACCACGTTGAACTGACCGCCTGTATCGCCGAGGCAAGTCCTCTTCGCTACACGCCCGCTGGAATCCCCGCCGCCAATTTCGTCCTCGAACACGAGTCCGAAATCGTCGAAGCCGGAGTCACCAGACAGGTCAAGTTGACGGTAAGGGCGGTTGCTTTCGGAGCGCTGGCTGAGCAATCAGCCAAATCCCCGCTAGGCAAACCCTTCAGGTTCACCGGTTTTCTGATCAATGCGCGCACCAGCAAAGGTGTTGTTTTTCATATCCAGGCTCTGCACAAGGTAGAGCAAGTACCGAACCCCATTTAAGGAGTCCATCATGCCCGGACCAAAACGTTTCAACAAAGACAAGCGCCCCAAGCGCAATRCCCAATCCCTGCTGTTCAAGCGCAAGCGTTTTTGCCGCTTCACAGCCGCTGGCGTTGAAGAAATCGACTACAAAGACATCGACACCCTGCGCGATTTCGTAGCCGAAAACGGAAAAATCATCCCCGCACGCCTGACCGGCACGCGCGCGATTTTCCAGCGCCAGATCAACACCGCCGTCAAGCGCGCTCGCTTCCTCGCGATGCTGCCTTACAGCGACCAGCACCGTAGCCTGTAAGGAGCACGACCATGCAAATTATTCTGCTCGACAAAGTCGTGAACCTCGGTAACCTCGGCGAAATCGTCAAGGTCAAAGACGGCTATGCACGCAACTTCCTGATCCCTTCGGGCCGCGCACGCCGCGCCACGGAAGCCAACAAGGCCGAATTCGAAGCCAAGCGCGCCGAACTCGAAAAAGCTGCAGCTGCCAAGCTGGCCGAAATGCAGGCCCAGGGCGCAAAGCTCGGCGGCACCACCGTCAAGCTCACGCAAAAAGCCGGTGTTGACGGCCGCCTGTTCGGCTCCGTCACCAACCATGACATCTCGGCCGAGCTGACCAAGCAGGGCTTCCCTGTGCTGAAGTCGCAAATCCGCATGCCTAACGGTCCGCTGAAGATTGTTGGCGACCACGCCGTGACCGTTGCCCTGCACACCGACGTGGCAGTGGACATCACCGTCACCGTGTACGGCGAAACCGCTTAAGCGTTTTCTCCCTTCCCGAAAAAAAGCCGCTCGCCGAGCGGCTTTTTTCATGGCCGGCCGGATCAAGCGGCTGTACACAAGCTCACGGTGTATTTCCACCCGATTTCCCCCGGTTATCCACAACCTTATCCCGTGAGGTTTTACGCTCCCGGCGTACCATTCACCCTCTCCCAAGGAAACCCATGTCCGCCGTACTTTCCACCTATGACGATCCCGGCTACAGCCCTGACCGCCAGATCGCCCAGCTGCGCATTCCGCCGCACTCCATCGAGGGTGAATCCAGCGTGCTGGGCGGCCTGCTGCTCGACAACGGCGCGTGGGACCGTGTGGGCGACCTGCTGACCGACCAGGACTTCTACCGCTCCGAACACAAGCTGATCTATGCCGCCGTAGGCGCCCTGATCAACGCCTCCAAACCGGCCGACATCATCACGGTCTACGAGCACCTGCAGAACCAGGGCAAGGCCGACGAAGTAGGGGGCCTGAGCTACCTCAATTCCCTTGCGCAATACGTTCCCAGCGCGTCCAACATCCGCCGCTACGCGGAGATCGTGCGCGAGCGCTCCATCCTGCGCAAACTGGTGTCCGCCTCGGACGAGATTTCCACCAATGCCTTCAACCCGCAGGGGAAAGACGTCGCCACCATCCTCGACGAGGCCGAACAGAAGATCTTCAAGATCGGCGAGCAGGGCTCGCGCATGAAAGAAGGCTTCCAGAGCATGGACACGCTGGTCGTGAGCCTGCTCGATCGCGTCACCGAGATGGCCGAGAATCCGCAGGACGTCACCGGCGTGCCCACGGGCTTCTACGACCTGGACCGCATGACGTCCGGCTTCCAGGCCGGTGACCTGGTGATCCTGGCGGCGCGCCCCTCCATGGGCAAAACCGCACTGGCCATCAACATTGCCGAAAACGTCGCCTTGCTCGAAGGTCTGCCCGTTGCCGTGTTCTCCATGGAAATGGGCGCCTCGCAGCTTGCCGTGCGTATCGTGGGCTCCATTGGCCGCATCGACCAGACCCATCTGCGCACCGGCGCCCTGACGGACGAAGAATGGCCGCGCCTGACCGAAGCCATTGAAAAGCTGCGCACGGTTTCGTTGCACATCGACGAAACCCCCGGCCTCACTGTGAGTGAGCTGCGTGCCAACGCCCGCCGCCTGGCACGCCAGTGCGGCAAGCTCGGCCTGATTGTGGTCGACTATTTGCAGCTCATGAGCGTATCCGGCGGCATGGCAGACGAGAACCGCGCCACCGCCGTCGGCGAAATCTCACGCGGCCTGAAGATGCTGGCCAAAGAGCTGCAGTGCCCCGTGATCGCGCTGTCGCAGCTCAGCCGCGGCGTGGAATCCCGCACCGACAAACGCCCCATGATGAGCGACCTGCGCGAGTCCGGCGCCATCGAGCAGGACGCCGACATCATCATGTTCATCTACCGTGACGAGTACTACACCAAAGAGGCCTGCAAGGAGCCGGGCGTCGCCGAGGTCATCATCAGCAAGCAGCGTAACGGCCCCACCGGCACAGTCAAACTGGCGTTCCTGAACCGCATCACCAAGTTCGAAAGCCTGGCCAGCGGCGGCAGCGGGGACTTTTGAGGCCTGAAGAAGCTCGCAGGTCTTCCTGTCGTATCGAGTGGCCACGGCGCAGTGGCCTCCTAGGGTTTTCCGGCGGCCGTTTTCGGGAAAACGGTGATTTAATGGCAGAAAACAGCTGCAGGCCAATCAAGCCGGGCGCAAGCAGCTATCAATACAATAGCTAAAGGAGGAGGTTCCATGCCGACGCCCCTGCGGATTCTTACCGTCACCTCACTGTAGGTCCGGGAATCCATGCCTGTTTCCTCCGTCATTCCTGGTGTCATCCCCGACGCCGACATCCTGGCGCTTTTGCGTGGCGACGCGCTTTTCACCGACCTTTCCGGTAGCCAGCTTGCACGCCTGCTCGGCAGCCTGCACACGCTGGAATTCGCCGCCGGCGACACGCTGTACGAAAAAGGCGCGCCGGCCGAATTTCTGTACGTGATCGAAACCGGTGAGCTGCAGCTGACCACGCCTGGCGGCCGTACCGTCGCGCTGCCGGGCATGCGCTGCGGTGAAGAGGCCGCCTGCGATACGGCCAGCTACCTGTGCAGCGTCACGGCAGCCACGCCGGTCAGGGCGGTGCAGGTCCCCCGCGACGCCCTGGCCGAGCTGGCTGCGAAATCGCCCGCCTTGCGCAACAAGGCCTGGCTGACGCTGATGGGTTATGTGGGCGGCGAATCCTTTCTTGCGCCGGCCCCCGGCAAGCCTGCCGCCAAAAAACCGGCCAAACCCATTTCCCGGCGCGAGCTGGTGGGCTGGCTGGGCGTGGTGCTGGTGCCGCCCGCGATTTATTTCCTCTCCGGCTCGGCTGGGCTGGTGGTGGAGGCCTCGTTGTTCCTGGCCATCCTGTCGGCCACGGTGCTGATGTGGCTGTTCAACCTGGCCGACGAGTTCGTGCCGCCACTGGTGGCCATCGCCGCGGTGCTGATCGTCGGTCTTGTGCCCTACGAAGTCGCGCTGGCCGGTTTCTCGTCAAGAACGCTCACCACGCTAGTGGGCGTGTATGCGCTGGCCGCGGTGATTTCCGCTTCGGGCCTGAGCTACCGCTTCATGTTGTGGTTGCTGATACGCCTGCCCGACACGCCGTTCTGGCACCAGGCGGCGCTGCTGCTGTCGGGTTACCTGCTGTCGCCCATCATGCCCTCGGGCAATGCGCGGTTGTCGCTGGTGCTTCCGTTTTACCGCGACATGATCGAAGGCCTCAACCTGCCGGCGCACAGCAAGTCCGCCACGGCCCTGATGGCCGCCACGTTTTCCGGTGCCATGCTGTTCTCGCCGATGCTGCTGACCAGCAAGTCGTCCAACCTGACGGCTTTCGGCATGCTGCCCGTGCAACTGCAGGACCAGTTCCAGGGCCTGTTCTGGTTTGTCGCGGCCGGCGTGGCTGCGCTCACCGTCACGGCCGCGCACCTGGTGGTGGTGCGCCTGTGTTTTGGGCGCACGGCCCAGGCCGCTTTGCCCAAGGAAAGGCTCGAGCGACAGCTGGCCCTGCTGGGCGACGTCACCCGGCCCGAAAAAGCCGCACTCACCGGTTTCCTGTTCTTCCTGGTGGGCGCCGGCACCGCCGGCTGGCACCAGATTTCTCCCGCCTGGCTGGCGGCCTTTTTGCTGGTGGGCCTGCTGCTCATGGGCTTGCTGAGCAAGAAAGACTTCCAGCAGAAGATCGACTGGCCGATGATTTTCTTTCTGCTCAGCCTCGACGGCCTGAGCCGCGCCATCAGCTACCTGGGGCTGGACACCGCACTGGCCCATTCCGCGGGCAACATGTTTGATTTCGTCGGCGGAAAAATGGTCTGGTTCATCCCGGTCGCGCTGGTGGTCACGCTGCTGCTGCGCCTGGTGCTGCCCATCACCGCCGGCATGATCGTGGCTGCGGTCATCCTTCTGCCGATCGGGCAGGCGCAGTTCATCAACCCCTGGGTCGTGGTCTTCCTGACCGCCATGTTCAGCGACATCTGGTTCATACCCTACCAAAGCTCACAGTACCTGCAGGTCATGGGAAGCGGGCTGGACCGCTACTACAAACACACCGATTTCCTGCGCTATAACCACTGGATGAACCTGGCGCGCCTGCTGGCGGCCTATCTCTCGATCCCTTACTGGGAATGGCTGGGCCTGGTATGAAAAACGGAACCCTCGCTGTCCTGACGGGCGCGGCCCTTCTCGTCGCGCTGCTGCTGCTGGGCATGTTCAACCTGTCCAAGCCGCGGGTGCTGGTGCTGCACAGCTCGGACCGCAACTCCACCACCGTCGGCAAGATGGACGAAGGCATACGCCATGTCCTGGACAAAAACAGGCAGCCCTTGACTGTTCGCTGGCATTACCTGGGCATAGACCGCCTTCCCGATGAAGACCACCGCCAGGACGCCGCAAAGGAAGGCCTGCGCGCCATTGAGCAGTTCAACCCCGACCTGGTGATTGCGGTAGACGACGAAGCCCAGCAATACGTGATGCGCCGCTTCGCCGGGCAGGGCCGTCCCAGGGTGGTGTTCGCCGCCATAGACCATGAGCCCGCAGAGTACGGGTACGTGGGCGCAGCCAACGTCACCGGTGTCGCCGAGCGCCTGCCGCTCGCCGCCATGCGAGACTTGCTGCAGCACGTCAAAAAGGGCCAGCCCGTACGCGTGGCGGTGCTGGGCGATGCCGGCCCCACCAGCCAGGGTCAACTCAGGCAGGTCGAGGCTTTCAACTGGGCGCCGCACAGTGTGGCGGTCACCCACACGCTGGGCGATTTCCCCGCCTGGCAGGCCGCCATCAAGGTCATGGACGGCAAGGCCGATGTGGTGTTGGTGCTCTCGCACGGCAGTTTGCGTGCCGGGCCCGCGGCGGCCGGCGTGGTGCCCGATGCCGAGGTGATCAAGTGGCTCGAAGCCAATGCCGCGCCCTTGCCGCTGGGGGTCGACATTGAATACGTTCAGCAGGGCGGGGGGCTCAGTGTGGCGCCGTCCGCCAAGTCGATGGGGGAAATCGCCGCCGCCGACGCGCTGGCCTGGCTGAAGGCAAAACCCGCCAGTGCGCCGCCGCTTCCGGGCCAGGACGCGCGCTACAGCGTGGGTTTGCGCGCTGCCGCCCTGGTTGCCCGCAACATCACGCTGCCGTCGATCTACACCGAAGCCGCGCGGCTGGAGCAACTCTACTACCCCTGATGCCCGCAGGGCCCGCCATCATGGGGCGGTGACAGGTTCCAGCCCGGTTTTCCGGATGACGGGCGCGGCCGCCGCAGTGGTAAAGAAACGAATCAATGCACGTGCGGCATCCTGCTCGACAGCATCGGCGGCAATGCCTGCTGAAAACACGGTGACGCGCTGCACTTCATCCGGCAGCGGCCCCACATAGTCGATGCCCGGAACCGGAAGCAGTTCGCTGACCTGCTGGAAGCCCAGTTCGGCATCGCCGCGGGCCACCACGCTGCCCACCCGCTCGCTGAGTATTTTGGTGCTTTTGCCTGCCACCTGCGCGGAAATTCCCAGGCGCTGGAACAGCTCGGTCGAAATATAGACACCGCTCGCGCTGGCCGAGTAGGCAATGGACCGCGCGTCCAGCAGCGTGCGCCTGAGCGCGTCGACCGTGCTGATGTCCGGCTTGGGCGCACCTGCGCGTACCACCATGCCGATCAGTGAGCGCACCAGGTCCACCCGGCTGCCGGCTTGCACCTTGCCCTGGCTCACGAGCGCATCCAGCGCCGGCGCCGCCAGGATCACGATGTCGGCCCGCTCCTTGCGCGCCAGCCTGTTCGGGATGGCGTCCGGCGCGTCGCCCATGGACGCGCCATAAGCGGCAATGACCTTGTGCCCGGTTGCACGCTCAAAGGCCGGCACCAGTTCGTTGTAGGCGGCGGTAAAACCACCCGAGGTCATCACATGTATATCGGCCGCCCAAGCGCCGCCGCCGGGCCACACCAGCACGGGCAGCAGCAGCCAGAAGATCCTGCAGAACTTCAGAAGTTGTTGCATGCCATCTCCTCGCTTTCTTCGACTTCTTCGACTTCTTCGACTTCTTCGACTTCTTCGACTTGCTGCGTGGATGCGTGACTCAGCGCACGCACTCAAACCCGTACTGCTCGGGGGTCGGCTTTGTCACCAGCCGGGCATGCAGGCCGCGCTTCTGGCATTCCATTTCAGCGATGTCGGTGGCTTCGCCCAATTTCGACGGGCGGGCTTTGACCACAATCTGCTTTTCATTGACGCTGACCAGTTCGGCGGCGCAACCGGAGATCAGGACGCAGGCGAGCAGGGGGAACAGTGTTTTCATGGTTGTTTCCTTCTAAAGATAAAGATAAAAATCAAGATAATTTTTGCCGTCAGGATTTTTAAGTAAAAATCGGTTGAAACCCTTTGTGGATAAGCGCGACCAGCTATCAATTTGGTAGCGTATTG
>NZ_JBFUGX010000170.1:0-7257 GCF_056402675.1 Polaromonas sp. P3_C2
GCTTGCGAATGCTCCACACCACCCACAGCGTCACGGCCACACCGATGGCCAGCGACAACACCAGCAACAGCAGGCCGCTTAGGAAAATCTTCCGTTCGGCCCGGTCAATGAAGGCCTGGATGGTGGCCATCGGCTTGGCGACGGTCAGCACGCCGATGATTTTGCCGTCCTGCTGCACCGGCGCGGCGACGTACATTACGGAGCTGCGGTCGTCCTGCTGCACTTCACGGGTGGCGCGCGCGCCGTACTCGCCGCGCAGCGTGCGGGCCACATCGCGCCAGCGCGAATAATCCTGGCCGGTCGCCACGTTCTCCGAGTCAAACACCACCTTGCCGGCGGCGTCGGTCACGTACACCCGGAAGTCCAGCGATTGCTTGGCCAGGCCCCAGATCTGCGCGTCAATCGGCCGCTGCGCGTAGTTGCGCACATGGCCGGCGAAGCGCCCGTTGGCGATGGCGCCGGCCGACAGGTCGTCGCTGGCCAGTTCGGCGAGGATGTTGGCGGTGTCCACCATCATGTCTTCCATGACCTCCCGCACGCTGGGCTTGACCTCTGCCATGAAGACACGCAGCACAAAAAAAGCAGCAAGGCCCGTGACCAGAAAAAAACCGAACAGCAGCCGTATGCCCAGGCGCATGTCAGCTGCCTTTGGTGCGATTGATATCCAGGGAGTAACCCATGCCACGGTGTGTGACGATGTAGTCATGCTCCGGCGCTGCTTCCTGCAGCTTCGCACGCAGGGTTTTGATGTGGGTGTCTACGGTGCGGTCTGTGCTGTCCGAATCCGTGCCCCAGACCGCAGTGAGCAACTCATCACGCGAACGGATGCGTTCGCGGTGACGCAGCAGCTCGGCCAACAGGCCGAATTCGCGGCGCGTCAGGTTGAGTGGAAGGCCATGCAGGTTTGCGCGTTGGCCCGCGGTGTCAATCACGAAAGGACTGGCGCCAGCCGGCGCCGCTGCAGGGGCAGGCATGCGCGCGCGCCTGAGCAGGCTGCGCACGCGCGCCAGCAACTCGCGCGGACTGAAGGGTTTGCTCACATAGTCGTCGGCGCCCAGTTCCAGCCCGAGCACACGGTCGATCTCCTCGCCCTGCGCGCTCAGCATCAGCACCGGCAGGCTGCCGGCGGCGCGCAGTTCGCGGCAYAGATCGAAACCGCTGCCATCGGGCAAGCCGACATCCAGGATCACGGCGTCGGGCAGCTGCAGCGCAAGCTGGCGGCGCGCATCGCCCAGCAGCAGGCTGTGTGTCACGGTGAGGCCGTCGCGCTCCAGTGTGTAGATGATGGACCGGGCAATCGCCGGGTCGTCTTCAACAAGAAGAATGCGCGCGCCGGCCATCAGCTTCTCAGGATAGGGAAGAGTTTTCCTAGACCACCGGCCATCACCTCGACCGCCAACGCGGCCAGGATCAGACCCATCAAACGTGTCATGACGTTGATACCGGTTTTTCCCAGCACGCGGGCAATCGGCTCGGCCAGCGAAAAGCTGATGGCAGTCACCAGCGCAATCACCACACCGTAGCCGACCAGCGCGGCAACCTGCAAGGCCGTCTGGGCCTTCTCTGCGTAAATCACCACGGTCGACATGGTGGCCGGGCCGGTCAGCAGCGGAATGGTGAGCGGCACCACCGCGATGCTGGCGCCGCGCGCAGCCTTCTCGGCGCCGTCTTCCATTTCATTGGTCAGGGGTTTGGCTTCGGCCGGTTGCGCATTCAGCATGTTCATCGAGCTGATCAGCAGCAGCATGCCGCCGCCGACCTGGAAGCTCGCCAGCGAGATACTGAAGAAGTCGAGGATCTGCAGGCCCAACAGCGCGCTGATGGCGATAACGACAAAAGCCGAAAAGGCTGCCACCAGGATGGTGCGGCGGCGCTGCTCGTCGGAGAAGCCCTGCGTGTAGTGGATAAAAAACGGCACGATGGCCAGCGGGTTGACGATGGCCAGCAGCGTGACAAGCGGTTTGAAATCCATCGTTTTTCCTTAGAGGCAATTCAAGTGGCAAGCCCAAAAGCGGGCTAGCCAGCACATTCCAGCCGGGGCCGCGGAACCGGCTTCGCCGGGCCGCAGGCGCAGCGCCCCCTCGGGGGGCAGCGCATTACGCGAAGCGAAAAGCGTGGGGGCACTACCTCCCTCCGGCGACGTCGAGCAGTGCACCTGTTGTATAGCTCGCATTGTCGCCGAGCAGCCAGACAATCGACTCCGCCACTTCGCCAGCGGTACCCGGCCGCTGCATCGGCACCAGCGGCGCCAGTTCACGGGCCCGGTCGGGCAAGCCGCCCGAAGCGTGAATGTCGGTGTCGATGATGCCCGGGCGCACGCCGTTCACACGAATGCCTTCGGTGGCCACTTCCTTGGCCAGCCCGACCGTGAAGGTGTCGATGGCGCCCTTGGCGGCTGCGTAGTCCACATACTGGCCGGGCCCGCCCAGCCGCGCTGCGGCGCTCGAGACGTTGACGATGGCGCCGCCCGCACCGCCGTAGCGCGTGCTCATGCGTTTGACGGCTTCGCGTGCGCAGAGGAACGAGCCGAACACATTGATCTCGAACATGCGCCGCACCCTTTCCAGCGTCATGGCGTCAACGCGGCTGGTGYGGTCCACCACGCCGGCATTGTTGACGAGGCCGTCCAGCCGGCCGAGCTTGGCATCCACTTTTTCAAACATGGCCAGCACCTGCGCCTCGTCGGCCACGTCGGCCTGAACCGTGATGCCCTGGCCGCCGCCCTGGCGGATCTGCCGCACCACTTCGTCGGCTGCCAGCGAGTTGCTGGTGTAGTTGACGGCCACCGCCCAACCCTGGCGCGCCGCGAGCAGGGCGCATGCGGCGCCTATGCCGCGCGAGCCGCCTGTGATCAAAACAACTTTTGACAAACCGGACCTCCTGCAGAAAATGGCAATCCCGGGTAAAAACGGGGATTGCATCGGGTCAATGTACTTGAACAGGCCCCCAAAACCGGAGACGATCATGAGCACCGTTGTGGATTATTACTTTACGCCGCAAAGCCCATGGACTTATCTGGGCCACGAACGCTTTGCGCAGATCGCCCGCGCAGCGGGCGCTACCGTGAATGTGCTGCCTATCGATCTGGGCGGCAAGGTGTTTCCCATCTCGGGCGGGTTGCCGCTGGGGCAGCGTGCGCCGCAGCGCCAGGCCTACCGCCTGCTGGAATTGCAGCGCTATTCAGACTACCTGCATGCGCCGCTGAACCTCAAGCCCAAATATTTCCCGGTGTCGGGTGATGAGGCCTCGCGCCTTATCATCGCCGTGGACCTGCATGACGGCAGCGAAGCCGCGATGAAAATCGGCGGCGCGATCTTCAGCGCCGTGTGGGTGCGCGAGCGCCACATCGCCGACGAAAAAGTGCTGGCCGAACTGCTCGCCGAATGCGGCTTGCCGGCCGGGCGGCTGGAGCAATCCTTCAGCCAGGCAGTGCAGGAGCGCTACGAAGCCAATACCCAGCAGGCGATCGACGCCGGCGTGTTCGGTGCGCCCAGTTATGTCATCGACGGCGAACTGTTCTGGGGGCAGGACCGGCTCGATTTCGTGGAGCGAAAGCTTAAGGCCGGGGCATAAACCGCTGGCCGTTTCCCCTCCAGTTTCCCTTCATCCACACCGATCAACCAATTCAACGGAGCATCCATCTCATGGGCCAATTCACCAACCTCACCGCCGCCGACGGCTTCGTCGTGCCGGCTTATGTGGCGAAACCGGAAGGCAAGCCGCGCGGCGGCATCGTTGTTGTGCAGGAAATTTTCGGCGTCAACTCGCACATCCGCGGCGTGACGGACCGCTTTGCGGCGGAAGGCTACCTGGCAGTGGCGCCCGCCACGTTCGAGCGTGTCAAGCCTGGCGTCGACATGGGTTACAGCGAGGCGGACATGAAGATCGGCTTCGAGCTGAAAACCGCTGTCAGCGCGCTGCCGGGCGCCGGTGTGCTGCAAGACATCCAGGCGGCGATTGACCACGCGGCCAGGGCCGGTGGCGGCAAGGTCGGCATCATCGGGTTTTGCTGGGGCGGTCTCTTGACCTGGCGTGCGGCCTGCCTGCTCAAGGGCTTGTCCGCAGCCGTTCCCTACTACGGCGGCGGCATCACGGCCGAGGAGGAAATCGCGCGCCAGCCGAAATGTCCGGTCATGGCCCATTTCGGTGACCAGGACCACTGGATCCCGATGGAAGGCGTTGAAGCCTTCCGCAAGGCGCACCCGGAAGTCGAGGTGCATGTGTACCAGGCCAACCACGGCTTCAACTGCGACCAGCGCGGCTCCTACAACGAAGCGGCGGCGAAGCTGGYACGCGAACGTTCGCTGGCGTTCCTTGCCGCCAAACTGGCCTGACCGTGCGCCCTGTCTCCGGATTCAAGCCTTTTCGGGTTGCAGCCCTTTGCGGATGTGCGCGAGCAGCTATTATTTTGATAGCGTTTTCGGCGACTGCCCGAGCGGCCGACTACGCCGGTCCGTTGTTTGACACGCACCTGCATTACAACGAAGAGGCCTGGAACGGAAACAGCGGTCCACACTCGCCAGCTGATGTTCTTGCGCGCATGAAGCGCAACGGCGTCAAAGCCATCGTCGCCAACTCCCGGCCCAACGACGGCACGAAGTCGCTGGCTGCCATGCCGGAAACGCGCAAGACCGGCGTTACCGTGGTCCCGTTTATCCGCCTGTACCGTAACCGCGCTGACTATGACAACTGGTTTCGCGACGAATCCATTTACGAAATGGTGGAAGCCGAGTTTGCGCGTGGCGTCACGGGCGACCAGGCGGGGCCTTACAAGGGCATCGGTGAATTTCATTTGTACGACAGCGCCAATGCCAGCGGACCCGTGGCCAAAAAGCTCATGCAGTTCGCTGCGAAGAACAAGCTGGCCGTGCTCTCGCACGTAGACGACACGGCGATCGACTTGTTGATGGCCCACGCACCGGATGCGCGGCTCATCTGGGCGCACACCGGCATAGGCGGCGCACCGGTGGCACGTGTTGATGCGCTGCTGGGCAAATACCCGCAGTTGATGGGTGAGCTGTCCTATCGCCCCGGCCTGACCTGCGAAGGCGGAAAGCTGTGTGCGGAGTGGCGCACGCTGCTGCTCAAGTACCCAGGCCGCTTCATGATCGGTTCCGACACCTGGGTCAACCAGCGCTGGTTGTATTACGACGAACTCATGAAGGGCTACCGCACCTGGCTGGGCGATTTGCCAGCCGATGTGGCCCGCAAGATCGCCTGGAGCAATGCGGCCGGTATCTTCGGTCTGTAAAATCCACCCCCGTCCAGGCTCACTGCGTGTAGCCTGTTCCCCCTCGAGGGGGCGGCGCCTGCGGTCTGGCAAAGCCAGTCCCGCGGCACCTTGCTTGCAGATGCGGGGAGAAGCGTGGGGCACAATATTCAGATGTACTTTCTGCACTTCTCTCCCAGTTCCGCCGCCATGGCGCCCCACATCCTGCTCCAGGAACTGGGCGTGCCGTTCGAAAAAGTCCTCGTCGACACCAGCACCGGCGCGCACCGGTCGGAGGCTTACCGCAAGCTCAACCCCAATGGCCTGATCCCGACGCTGGTCGACGGTGACCTGGTGCTGTATGAAACCGCCGCGATCTGCCTGCACCTGTGCGATACGCATCCCGAGGCCGGTCTGGCCCCAGCCRTCGGCACCACCGAACGCGCGCATTTCTACAAATGGTTGATCTGGTTGACCAACACCATGCAGTCGGCGCTGATCATTTATTTCTACACCGACCGCTGGATGAACCCTGGCAACGACCCCGGCGTAGCCGAGTTGAAGTCGCACGCCGAAGCCAAAGTCGGCCTGATGCTGGACCAGCTGGACGCGGAGCTGGCAAGGCTGGAGAAAATCCATGACCAACCCTGGCTGTTGGGTGCGGCGTATTCGGCCGTGGATATCTATGCGCTGACGCTGTGCCGCTGGACGCGCAACTTTGCGTCGTCGCCGGCACGCAACCGGCCCCACCTCGGCCCCTACCTGCAGCGTGCGCTGGCGCGGCCTGCCGTGATCAAAGCCTTCCACGCCGAAGGGCTGGCCCAGCCTTGGGTCTGAGTCTCTAAGCTTTCGCCGCAGATGGGTTGTCGCGCTGCGCCTGCTCGATCTGGGCGACCAGCTTTTCGGGGTCGGTGTTTTCCTTGAGGATGGGAATGTCCGGGTCGCCCTCGATGTTGGCGCCTACCTTTTTGGCGATGCGCTCCAGGATCTGGATCATCTTGGTGTTTTCCTGCTCGGTCAACAGGTTGATCTGCAGGTCAAGCTGGTTGCGCCGGTCACTGATGCGCAATTCATAGTTCTGGCTGATCAGGATAAAAGACGAGAGGAAGATGGCTTCCAGTGACACCATCAATGTGAGGAAGGTGAAGGGGTAGGGGTCGAAATGCGCCAGCCCCGGCCATGAATTGAAGCTGATCCAGAACGCAAACGCAGCCACGTGCATCCAGACAAAAGGCATGGAGCCGCAAAAGCCGGCGACAAAGGCGGCGATGCGGTCAGCCCGGCTGCGGTTGGCCAGTGCCGTTTCTTCCACGCGCCGCATGGCTTCGACATTTTCGCGCGTCAGGTCATCGGCGCAGGTTGTATGGCCGTTCAGCGCCTTCTTGCCGGCTTGATTGCTCATGGGACATCCTTTTCGGGGTGCTGCTACCCACTCCTGCAGGTCAGCTTCGTGCCAGCTTGCCGGTGAGGAGAAGCGCGTCGGGCACTGCAGCGCCGTTGGCCGTATTGTCAAAGATGCACCAGACGCCGGCGTCGGACGCCGCCGCAAGCTCAAGCCGGACGGCAAGCGTATCCAGCACATCGGGTGCATAGGCCGAGTAGTACATCTTCGGCGACCCATGCAGCCGCACATAGACCAGGCCGGGATGTCCACCCGGCTGGGCGGCTGTGTCAAACAGAACCGGGTCGGCCAGGACGCGGGCTATTTTCATGGCCTTGAGCAAGCCGTCGGCCGCTGGTGTGAACCAGCTGACATGGCGCGGCTCCAGCGCAACGCCGCCGGCATGGCGTTGCCGCAGTGCGGTGAGGAAGCTTGTGGCCGTTGCTGGATCAAAAGCCAGGCTGGGCGGCAGCTGCACCAGCAGGCAACCGAGTTTGTCGCCCAGGCAGCGGACCTGTGCCAGGAAAGTATCCAGGAGGGCATCGCAGCGGCGCAGCCGTTGTTCGTGCGTGATGGCTTTGGGCAGTTTGACGGAAAAGCGGAAATGCGCCGGTACCGTGGCCGCCCACCGCGCATAGGTGGCCGGCTGGTGCGGGCGGTAGAAGGA
>NZ_JBFUGX010000171.1:0-7254 GCF_056402675.1 Polaromonas sp. P3_C2
TAATAACCCCAGCCGGGCGTGTAAAGCGCCATGTCCATGAAACGGTCAAACCCGATCCAGCCGCCGGCAGCGTCAATGGCCCTGGCGATGTGGTCGGCGAGGCCGGTCGGTAAAATAGGGGGATTGGTCGTCTGGGTCATGTTTGTCACCGCCTGCAATTGTCGGCGATACGTCCCCGACCTTTTTTGCCAACCCTCACCACCCATGACCCCAACCCCGCCATCATCCCGACCCGTTGTCCTCGTGACCGGCGCCGCCAGGCGGCTGGGCCGCGACATCGCGCTGGCGCTCGCGGCCGGCGGCTGGCAGGTGGCGGTGCACTACCGCAGCTCCGAGGAAGATGCTATTAAAACAGTAGCTGCTTGCGCACAACTGTCGGGCGCTGCAGCCGCTTTTCATGCGGATTTAAACGACGAAACGGCAGTGCGCGGCCTATTGCCGGCCGTGGTCGAGCGCATGGGCCAGGTCGATGCCGTGGTGAACAACGCCTCGACCTTTGAACAAGACAGCGCCGCCAGTTTCGGTTTCGCCGCCATGGACCGGCATCTGCACAGCAACACCGGCGCCGCCATCGTGCTGGCCCAGGCCCTGCATGCGCATGTGGCCTCGCGCGGTGCCAGGGGGGCCGTCGTCAACCTGCTGGACCAGAAGCTCTGGAACCAGAACCCCGACTTTTTCAGCTACACGCTTTCCAAGGCCGCGCTGGAAGCGGCCGGCACCATGCTGGCGCTGGCGCTGGCGCCGCAGGTTCGTGTGGTCGGCGTTGCGCCGGGACTGACGCTGACCAGCCACCTGCTCACCGACGAACAATTCGAGGCCCGCCACAAGCTGTCGCCGCTGGGCCGGTCGTCCACCCCGGCCGACGTGGCGGCCGCGGTGAAGTTTGCACTGGAGAACAGCTCCATCACCGGCACCACGCTGCTGGTGGATGGCGGCCAGCACCTGATGAAGTTCGAGCGCGATTTTTCGCTGATGTAAGCCATCGGCAACGGCTTACACATCACCACAACTGACCCACTACAGACTGGCACCATGTTCAATTCCCGGGGCACCCAGATCCTGAATCTCACCGGTTTGCGCTTTGACGCCAACCTGGGCATTCTGGATCACGAAAAAACCGCGCCGCAACCGATCCAGGTCGATGCCGAACTGAACCTGGGCACACAGCCGCTGCTGCCCCATGACGACGACATCCACCATGTGCTGGATTACCGCAAGGTGCGGCAGATCATCATCACCGAATGCACCTCGGAACACGTCAACTTGCTGGAAAGCCTGATCGGCAAGCTGGCGCACCGGCTGATGAAGTTGCCCGGCGTGCTGGGCGTGCGGGTGAAGATCGCCAAACTTGAAATTTTTGACGACTGCGAAGTAGCCATTCGCATCGAGACGGGACAGTGGTGAACGATATGGGAGTGAATGATATGAGTGCTGTTTGGGAAGATGCTGTCGCGGAACACGAGCAGCAGGAAAGCTCCGCGCGCGTGCAAAACAGCATGAAGATCGAGCGCGAAGACCACAAACTGGAAAAACGCCTATGCCGCGAAGTCGGCCGCGCCATCGTCGACTTCAACATGATTGAAGAGGGCGACAAGGTCATGGTGTGCGTCTCGGGCGGCAAAGACAGCTACGCCATGCTCGACATTTTGCTGAAGCTGCAAAAGCGAGCGCCCATCAATTTCGAACTGGTGGCCGTCAACCTCGACCAGAAGCAGCCCGGTTTCCCGGAGCACATCCTGCCGGACTATCTCGGCAAGCTTGGCGTACCCTTCCATATCGAAAACCAGGACACTTACAGCATCGTCAAGCGCGTGATCCCCGAAGGCAAAACACTGTGCTCGCTGTGCTCGCGCCTGCGCCGCGGCATTTTGTACCGTGTCGCGGGTGAACTCGGCTGTACAAAGGTTGCGCTGGGCCACCACCGCGACGACATGCTGCAGACGTTTTTCCTCAACATGTTTTTTGCGGCCAAGCTCAAGGGCATGCCGCCCAAGCTGGTGAGCGACGACGGCAAGAACGTCGTCATCCGCCCCATGGCCTACGTGACCGAGAAAGACCTGACGCGCTGGGCGCAGGTGCGCGAATTTCCCATCATCCCGTGCACGCTGTGTGGCAGCCAGGAAAACCTGCAGCGCAAGCAGGTCGGCAACATGCTGCGCGAATGGGAGAAAAAATTCCCCGGCCGGCTGGAAAACATGTTCGCGTCACTGCAAAACATCGTGCCTTCGCACCTGATGGACAACAAGCGCCACGATTTCAAGGGCATCAAGACAACGGGCATTGCCGACCCGGAAGGCGACAAGGCTTTTGACACTGAGGAGTTCCGGGAGCCGGTGCCTCCGGGATTGTCCGTGATCGGTGTTCATTCCGGTTGACTGGTTTTTTCAGCGTTCTTCGTTTTTCAACAACTCATTGCTTTGGAGGTCTCATGAAACGTGCGTTCGCGATTTTCTTCATGGCTGCCATGGCTTTTGTCATGGCGGGTTGTTCCACCGTGCGCCTGGTCGACAGTGATGTCACTGCCTTCTACAACTGGAACGGCGCGCCGCCGGCGCCGGGCACACCTTACCGCTTTGAGCGCCTGCCCTCCCAGCAGGCCCCGGGTTCGCCGCAGGAGGCCCTCGAGGGCATGGCGCGCAGCGCCCTGGCCAAGGTGGGAATGGAGCTCAATCCGCCCGCCGCACGCTACAGCGTGCAGATTGTGGCCAACACCCAGATCATCGACCGCGGCCCCTATGGCTACAGTCCCTACGGCGGTTTTGGGTTTGGAAGCGGTGTGTTCATGGGCGGCGGTAGCCGCGGCGTCGGGGTCGGCCTGTCGTTCCCAATCGGCGGCGGAATCTCGGAGCCGACCTATTTCAAGCGCGAGCTGAGCATCGTGATGCGCGACCTTCGCACCAACCAGGTCGCCTATGAAACACGGGCCCTGCACGACGGCGTCTGGTCGGACACCCCGGCGGTGCTGCCCGCCATGCTGGACTCGGCACTGCGCGGCTTCCCGCAGCCGCCGCCGGGGACACGCCGCATCAATGTGGAGATCCCAAGGTAGATGTGGCCCCCACGCTTGTCGCTTCGCGTACTACGCTGCCCCCCGGGGGGGGCCGCTGCGCCTGCGGCCCGGCAAAGCCGGTTCCGCGGCCCTGGCTGGCTTAGCACCGCTTCTCGCTTCTATTACCCCCTTCGTGTTGGTGTGTCATGACTGAAGTGACGCGCGTTATTGCCATACGGCATGGGGAGACCACCTGGAATGTGGATACCCGCATCCAGGGCCATCTGGACATTCCCCTCAATGACATTGGACGCCGGCAGGCTGAGCGCATGGCGCTCGCGCTGGCCGAGGAACCCATCACCGCCATCTACGCCAGCGATCTGACACGCGCCTGGGAAACCGCGGAGTACCTGGGCCGTGCACTGGGCATCGAGGTGACGCGTGAGGAAGGCCTGCGGGAGCGCGGCTTCGGCGACTTTGAAGGGAAAACCTTTTCGGAGATCGAGGCGCTGCTGCCCGAGCAGTCGATGCGATGGCGCAAGCGGGACCCGGAATTTGCGCCCGCTGGCGGTGAATCATTGCTCGATTTGCGTAGTCGTGTGGTCACTACCGCCGAGCGCCTGGCAGCCGCCCACCCGGGCGAGCTGATCGCCATGGTCGGCCACGGCGGGGTGATGGACGTGCTGTACCGCGCCGCCACGCGGCTGGACATCCAGGCCCCACGCACCTGGGCGCTGGGCAACACGGCCATCAACCGCTTGCTCTGGACGCCCCAGGGTTTTTCACTGGTAGGCTGGGCCGACACCCAGCACCTGGACGGCATTGCGCTGGATGACGGATTTGCCGGCGGYGAGGCCGGTTCCGGTGTCGGCGCACAATAGGCACAGATAAACTTCTACGTATCCATGAGCACCCTGCCATCCCATCTGGCCGAACTGATCGGCAAACCGGTCAACGACATCGATACCCCCGCCCTGGTCATCGACCTGGATGCGATGAAGCGCAACCTCGCGCGCATGGCCGAATTTGCCAAGAAGCACAACGTTCGCTGGCGTCCCCATGCCAAGCTGCACAAAAGTGTCGCGCTGGCCAAGGCGCAGATGCGGGCCGGCGCCATTGGCGTGTGCGTGCAAAAAACGTCCGAAGCCGAAATCTTGGTGGCCGGCGGTGTGTACAACGTCTACATCAGCAATGAAGTGATCGCCCCGGGCAAGCTGGCCCGTGTGGCGGCGCTCACGCAAAAAGTCGCGGCCCAGGGTGGGCACCTTGCCATTGCGGTGGACAGCACCGAAGGCGTAATCCGCCTGGCGCAGGCCATGACGGAGGCCCGCATCAACAACAAGAGCGCGGGCGCCACCGTGATCGACGTGTTTGTGGAAATTGACGTTGGCCAGGGCCGCTGCGGTGTCGAGCCCGGCGCGGCCGCCGTCACGCTGGTGCTGGAAATCCGCAAACACCCCGCGCTGCGTTTTGCCGGCTTGCAGGCCTACCACGGCAAGGCCCAGCACATGCGAAGCGCCCAGGAAAGGCGCGACGCCATCGCCAGGGCGGTGGAGGCCGTGCTCCTGACGCGCAAACTGATAGAAGCCCAGGGCATCACGGTAGATCTGGTCACGGGGGCCGGCACCGGCAGCCTGATGCTGGARGCCGCCAGCGGCGTCTACGGCGAACTGCAGGCCGGCTCCTTCATGTTCATGGACGCCGACTACGCCCAAAACGAACGGGACCCGTCGCAGCCGCAGTTCGAACACGCRCTGTTCGTCAAAACCCAGGTGATCAGCACGCACGGCAGCCATGCGGTGTGCGACGCCGGCCACAAAAGCCACGCCATTGATTCCGGCCTGCCGCTGGTGCATGCCTTTGACAGTGAAAGCGAGCTGGCCTATTTCAATGGCGGCGACGAGCACGGCATTTTGCGGCCCGCGGGCGACAGCAAGCGCCTGCCCGGCCTGGGCAGCATGCTGTGGCTGATTCCCGGCCACTGCGACCCCACCGTGAATTTGCACGACGCCATGATTGGCGTGGCCGGTGGTCTGCGCCACGGCACAGTGCAGCGCATTTACCAGGTTGATGCGCGTGGCGCGCTGACCTGACCTGACCTGCCGGCATGGCGTCTGAGAAGCGCGCCTAGAAGTTCACGCCGTAGACTGCATACATCGGCGAGGGCGCGCCATTGATGCGCCCGCCCCGGTACTCCGCTTCGCGTGCCGACTGCAGTACGGCCCCATTGAGTTCGGCATGCGTGGACGACAGCACCCGCGCATCGAGCAGCTTGCCCTCGGCGTCCAGCAGTGTGATCACGACGACGCGGCCATGCACTCCCTGCGCGCGGTAAGCCTGCAAGGCGTCGAGCGCGCCGGGCTTGCGCACGCGCGCGATGGAAATTTTTTGCCCCATACCGTCGCCGTCCTGCATCTGCGGCGCCTGCGGATGATCAGCGTAGAGTTTTCCCATCTGCCGGAACAGCTCGGGGAATTCCGGCAGGCTGGACGTGGAAGCGAGAGGCACGGCTGGATTGGGCGTGCGCGGTCCCGGTGCAGGGACCGCGCAGCCCCCGACCGCCATTGCCCAACAAAGCATCAGGCCCGGCGAAATCAGGGAACGGCGAGACATGGCTATTTTTCTCAGGGGTTGGATTTGGATTTGGGCTTGGCGGCGCTCACACGCTCGGAAATCCGCGAATCAATGGCCTTGAGCTCCGCGCTGATCACCAGCACGCGGGCCTGACCGGCTGCGGCGGTGACATCGCCCTGCACGGCACGTGCAGTGGCCAGCTGGATTTGCATCAGTTCCACCATCAGGTTGTTGGCGCGCTTGACATCGCGCATGCCGGCGCCGACTTTGTCATTGGCAGGAATGTCCAGCGGGGCCAGGGCGCGCTGGACGGCCTGGTAACCCGGCAGGTGCCGTGCTTCTATCGCCTGGACAAATTCAGGCTCCGGCATCTTGCCTTCGCGAAAAGCTTTGACGTCGGCCTGAAAGGCTTTCTCCGCGGCTTGCATCGCGGGCAAAATGCGCGTCAGCCCGGCCTGAAATTCAAACAGCTGCCGATGGTGCACGGCAGGCGTCGGCGTTGTGGCCACCAGAGCGGCCACTGCGGTGGCCGACAGCAACGAACCGATAGCCGCCGTTGAAAGCCGCCGCGCCGGTGTGGCAACGGCGGCGATTTTTTCGGTCAGCACCCAGGCCAGCACACATCCTGCCATGAGGCCCCCCACGTGGGCGGCGTTATCGATACCCTGCTTGCTGAAACCCTGAACGAGCGCATACGCCAGAAACACGCCCTGACTGGTCATCACGTTCTTGCTGGTAACGCCGGGTATTTGCCCGCGATGCTGGTGCACCGCCACCAGCAGCGCCCCCAGGACACCAAACACCGCACCGGAAGCACCGACGGAAACGGATTGCTGGGCAGAAAAATGCAGGCTGAGCGCACTGCCGGTGAGCGCACTGGCCAGGTAGATCAACAGGAACTGAAAGTTGCCGTGAAGCCGGTTGAGTTGGACCCCGCCCTGCCACAAGCCCAGCATGTTCAACGCGAGGTGCAGAAAGCCGCCGTGCAGAAAGGTGGCTGTCAACAGACGCCAATACTGGCGGTCTTCCACCACGGACGCCGCCGAATTGGCGCCCCAGGCCAAAAGCTCCGACGGCAAGGGTTTGAACGCGCTGATTCCGGCACCGAGATTCGCCAGCCAGACAGCGACGTTCACGCCGACCACCAGGTAAAGCGCCCAAGTCACAGGCGTGAGCTCCTTCAGGCGGGCGTCGAAATTTTCCACGGCCTTGAGTTCAGCGGTCCGCTGCTCCATCGCCTGCATAAAGCCCCGCCCGCCGTAGGTGGCAAAGGCCTGCGTCGCGGCCATGATCGCATCGGGGTGGTCTTTGGTCCGTACGCTGTTCAAGAGAATGCAAAGCCGCTTTTTACGGCTGCCCCACCACCATTTGTCTTTCACATGAGGTGCGAGCGACACGTTGATCGACGTGTGGCCCTGCGCAGACTGCGACTCGATATCTGACACCTCAGGCCACGCGATGGTCCTGTTTTTCAGTACGGCGGCGCTGATGCCTTCGGGGCCCACCCGCAAGGCCGGACGTCCGCCGACAAGCTGCCGCCCAAAAAGCCAGACGAACCACAGCAGGCCGCCCAGGCTGGCCAGTCGCCATCCGGGAAAACCGGAAAACGGGACAAACACAAGCATCAAGGCCGGAATGACGGCCAGGAATGAAAAGAGGATCGTCAGGGTTCCCGTGGTGCTGCGCCACGA
>NZ_JBFUGX010000172.1:0-7239 GCF_056402675.1 Polaromonas sp. P3_C2
GCCCTGAACGCGCAATTGGCCTACAGCCTGAAGGTTGGTTTGTACTGACGGATCCATCCGTACCCGGATGGGGATCTGGCGTTCCGGCAAATTGAGCTTGGGCAGGGCCGTGGAATAGTCACCGTAGGTGGCAAACCGCACCGCGTCGGCAAGCGCTTCGGTGGTCACACCCAGCGCTGCCGCACGCTCAGCGTTGGGCCGGATTTGAATCTCGGGCCGCTGCATGGCGGCGCTCGAGGTCACGTTGCCGATACCCTTGAGCGTGCGAAGCTGGGCCTCGGCCCGTGTAGCGGCTGAGGCCAGCGCTTCGGGGTCATCGCCGGCCAGCGTAATGTCCAGTGACTCCCCGCTACCGCCGCTCCCCACCGAGACCCGTACACCGGGCAAGGCCCGCAAGGTCTGGCGCATTTTTGCCTCGACGCCTGACTGCTTGAGCTTACGKTCCCCGCGCGGCACCAGCTCAACCGTGAGCGTGGTGCTGCTGACATCGGTCGATG
This sequence comes from Polaromonas sp. P3_C2, assembly GCF_056402675.1. Taxonomy (NCBI): domain Bacteria; kingdom Pseudomonadati; phylum Pseudomonadota; class Betaproteobacteria; order Burkholderiales; family Comamonadaceae; genus Polaromonas; species Polaromonas sp. P3_C2. The sequence continues at coordinate 498 of NZ_JBFUGX010000172.1, forward strand.
CGCTGGCGCCGCCCAAGCCGCCACTGCTGGCCGCGGTGCCGGCGGAAACGAATACACCGCTCACCTCAGGCAGCCCGCGCAGCAATGCGGCCGCACGGCGGCCGGCCTCCGCGGTTTCTTCCAGCGTGCCACCCGGCGGCAGCTTCAGGCTCACACTCGACTGGGCCTTGTCCTGTGCCGGCAGGAAACCGGTGGGTAGCAAGGGGATCAATGCCAGTGACAGCACAAAGAACACCACGGTTGCCAGCACGGTGCCCTTGCGCCGTGCCAGTGTGGTGCGGACCCACCGCAGGTAGCGCGTCATCAGCGGCCCGTCCGTACTGCCGCTGTGTTTGCCGGGCTGGTGCGGCTTGAGCAGATAGGCCGCCATCATGGGCGTGAGCAGCCGCGCGACCAGAAGCGACGCCAGCACCGCGACCGAGGCAGTAATCCCGAACTGCCGGAAAATGAGGCCCGGGATGCCGCCCATGAAAGCAGTGGGAAGAAACACCGCGACCAGGGTAAAGGTTGTGGCGATCACCGCCAGGCCGATCTCGTCGGCTGCCTCCATGGCCGCCTGGTAGGGTGTCTTTCCCATCTGGAGATGCCGCTCGATGTTCTCAACCTCCACGATAGCGTCGTCGACCAGGATGCCCACCACCAGGGAAAGCGACAGCAGCGTCACGGTGTTGAGCGAGTAGCCCGCGAGCGCCATGGCGCCGAAGGTAGGGATGATCGACAGCGGCAGTGCGGTCGCCGAGACCAGGGTGGCCCGCCAGTCGCGCAGGAACCACCAGACCACCAGGATGGCCAGCAACGCACCTTCGACCAGGAGGAACATGGAGCCTTCATAGTTCTCCTGAATTGGCGTCACCGTGTTGCTCGCCTCGGCGATCTTCACTTCCGGGTGGGCCTTTGCAAAAGCGTCCACCGCGGCGCGTACCTCCTCGGCAACACCCACGTCGGAGTAACCTTTCGAGCGCTTGACCTGAAAACCAACGACGGACTTGCTGCCACGGAAGGCGCGCGTACTGCGCTCGGCGTAGGTATCGGTAATGCGGGCGATCTGGTCCAGTCGCACATAACGCCCGTCGGTCAACGGGATGCTGATGGCAGCAACCTCTGCCGCCGAGCCGACCGTCGCGATGGTGCGGGTCGACTGCCGCTGGGATCCGACCTGCCCCTGGCCGCCTGAGCTTTCCTTCTGCACAGACTTGAGTTGGGAAGAGACAGCCGCGGGCGTGACCCCAAGGCCGGCCATCAGCGAGGGATTGAGGTCCACGTGCACCTCTCGGTCAACGCCGCCGACGCGCGCCACCGACGCGACACCCTTGACAGCCAGCAGCGCTTTCGACACATCGTTGTCGACAAACCAGGTGAGATCCTGCTCGTCCATCCGGCCTGACTCGATCGTGTAGGTGAGGATGGCCGATCCCGCAGCCGTCAACCTGGAGACGGTAGGGGAGTTCATGCCTGCCGGAAGTTCCGCGCGGGCGCTGTCGACCGCGTTACGCACTTCACTCAGGGCCTCCTCGCTGTTTTTGTCGAGCTGGAAACTGACACTGATGCTCACCGCACCTTCGGTGATTGTGGTGGTAACGTGATCCAGGCGCGTGAGTGAAGCAAGCTTGTCCTCGATTTTCCGTGCCACCTCGGTTTCAAGCTGCGCCGGTGCCGCACCTTCGAGCGAGGCGCTGACCTGGATAGTCGGCAGGTCCATGTCCGGAAAATCCTGGATTTCCAGGCGTTGAAAACCCACTACACCCAGCACCGTGAGAAGAAAAAAAAGAAGGACCGCAGGAACTGGATTGCGGATGGACCAGGAAGAGAGGTTCACTTGGCACCCACTTTCTGCGCTGCCGCCGCGGGCGCTGGCGCTACGGTAACCGCAGCCCCCTCCGACAGGAAGGCCCCACCGCTGGCCACCACGCGGGCAGTGCCATCGAGCCCGGACAGTATCTCGATCCGGTCGCCTTGCCGCCGCGCGGTGGTGACCAGCCGGCCGGCTACCTTGTTGACGGAGTCGACTACATAGACGTAGCTGCGGCCGTCACGCAACACGACCGCGGATTGCGGCAAGGTGAATGCCGTCTTTGCGTCGAGCTCGATCGTGCCGCTGGCGAAAAGCCCTGGCTGCACCCCTTCGCCGGATGCCAGACTGACGTAGGCGATCCCACGTCCCGTGGCCGTGCTCAGCGTGGGCGAAACCAGGCGCACCTTTCCTTCCACATTCCTGCCCCCAGGCAAAACGAGGCGGGCAGTCTGGCCCACGCGTACGCCTGCAAGCTGACGTGAATCCAGTTCTGCGCGCCATTCCACACGGCCCTGGCGCACCAGGCGGAACAACTCGGCGCCTGTGTTGACGACATTACCCAGAATCCCCGACCTGGAAGAGACGACGCCGTCGTCCGCTGCCACGATCTTCGTGTGCTTGAGTTTCAGGGATGCGCTCTCGAGGTCCGCCTTTGCCGAAGATAAAGACGCCACCGCTGCCGCCTCATTCGTAAGGTATTCGTCCATCTTCTGTGGCGCCAGGGCGCCGGCCACGTCCACCGACTGCGCGCGTTGCCGGTTGGTGCTGGCTTGAGCCCAGCTGGCACCGGCCTGTGCCACCAGGGCTTCCTGCTTGTGTAGCTCCGCGCGTACCGTATCGTCGGCAAGCGTCGCCATCAGCTGGCCTCGCCGGACCGAATCACCCACATCAACCAGCAACTGCGCGATGCRCAACCCACCCGTCTCAGGACTGACGATGATCTCCTGCCAGGCAGTCAAGGCGCCGCTGGCCTGCAACTGCTGCGGCCAACTTTGTGTTTCGGCGGAGACGACATTGACCGTCAGGGCACTCGCGCTTGACCCTGCCGCCGTGCCTGGATCTTTGGCCGTCAAAGCGCGCCATGCGAGTAGCGCGATCAGCAGGACGGCGACAGCTGCCGCGACAGTGATCACCAGTTTTCGGTTGACGTTGAATATTCTTTTCATGAGTTGGCTTTTTCTTCGTAGGCGGCGCCTGCGGGGGGACTTGCCGGGGTCGCGGGTTGCCAGCCCCCTCCCAGTGCCTTGTACAGAGCGATCCAGTATTCGACGCGATCACGTTGCAGGCCGATCAATTCGATCTGGGCTGACAGCGCCTGGCGCCTTGACTCTTCCAGCGTGAGCAGGCTGATGGTGCCCGCGCGCCATTGCGCGTCCGCTCCCACGAGGTATCTCCGGTATTCGTGGGCGGCGCGTTCTGACTGCTCCGTGCGCGTCGCAGCGCCGTCCAGGCGAACCAGCGACTGCTCCACCTCCTTCACGACCGTTCGCACACTTTGACGCCAGTCGGCATAGGCGGCTTCGTAGCCGGCCCGAGCGCTGTGGACAGCGGCCCGCGTGCGCCCGCCGTCGAAGAGTGGAATGGATAAGCTGGGGCCGAACGACCAGGTGGTCAATGACGAAGCGAGGCCGGTCGCAGAAACCTTGACAGATCCTGAAAGCGACAGGCTCGGGTAGAGGTCTGCCTGCGCCACACCGATGTCTGCACTTGCAGCTGCCAACTCGCGCTCGCGCGAGGCAAGATCAGGCCGCTGGCGCAGCGCCTGTGCCGGCACGCCTTGCACATCGAGGCCCGCCGGCTGCGGGATGCCGGTGCCGCCCTGCACCAGCTGGTGACGCAGCTCGGGTTCGTCGATTCCAGTGAGATTCACCAATGACTTCACCAGCAGCTCGCATTGCGCGCGTTGCGCGAGCCCGGCAGAGGTGGTGCTGGCCAGGCTGGCACGAGCCAGTGAGCCTTCTGTGCCGGCGGTCAAGCCGGCGCGTACCAGCGACTCCGTGGCTTTGGCCGTCTCGCTCATGGAAGCCAGCTCCTGCTCGTAAGCGGTGGCCAACAACCCGCAGGCTCGGTACTGCACATACGTATCCGCCACTTCCGCCGCAAGAGAAACGCGCGCGTCGTGCCAGTCGTTTTCGCGCGCCTGTATACGGGCGCTGGCTGATTCGGTGCTGCGCCTTACCTTGCCAAACAAATCCAGCTCCCACGAAGAATCCAGGCCTGCGCTGCGGGCGGTCGCCACTTCGCCGGTTTGCTGTGTGCCGCGTGTCACCGATGCCTGCCCATTTGCACCTGGCAGACCTGAAGCACCGGCGCTGGACAACGTGGCGCGCGCCTTCTCGATGTTGGCCCATGCCTTGGCGAGCGTGGGGCTGCCGGATTCGGCTGAACGCTGGAGCCGGGTCAGCACCGGGTCATTGAACTGGCTCCACCAGTCGCTGAGCGCAGTCACGTTGCCTCCATGGGGCAGGGGCCCCTGCCAAAGCGCCGCCGCTGCGGGGTTGGGCTCTGCATAATCCGGCCCGACCGCCGCACAGCCGCCAAGCGCGATGGCAAGACCGATAGCAAGGCCAATCCCAGGAATGGAAAAGTGTCGCCAGCCGGTGAGTCGATAGGTTTGCATGCTGCTCCTGAAAATCAGCAGTCATGGTAGGTATCGCGAATGCTCGCCAACGTTGGCGAAAGTTAAGCTGGGTAAAAAACCGGCCCACGCTGGCCGGCACCGGGGCTTTCAAGCGATACTGATGTCGAGATGATTCCGGTTCTGCTTGTTGATGATGACCTCGAACTCACGGCGATGCTGTCGCAGTATCTCGTCCGCGAGGGCTTCGATGTGCGCGCCGTACACGACGGCCAGGCCGGTGTCTCCGAGGCCACTTCCGGCCGCTACGACATCGTCGTGCTGGATGTGATGATGCCCCGGCTGTCTGGCATGGAGGCACTGCGCCGCATTCGCGCCCTTAGCAAAGTCCCGGTGCTCATGCTTACGGCGCGCGGTGACAACGTTGATCGCATCGTTGGCCTGGACATGGGCGCCGACGATTACGTCCCGAAACCCTGCACACCCGGCGAACTGGTCGCGCGCATCCGCGCCATCCTGCGGCGCACTGACGCGCGTGAAGCGGCGGCGCCCAATTCCGGGCAGCGTGTGCTGCAGGCGGGTGAGCTGGTTTTGTCGCCGGGCAACCGACAGGCAACATGGCACGGGATTCCCCTGGATTTGACAGGCACGGAGTTCAGCTTGCTTGAAGTCCTTGCTCGCCACGTCGGCCAGCTCGTGAGCAAGCAGGATATTTCGCTGCAGGCGTTCAGCCGCCCGCTGGCCCGATTCGACAGGCGCATCGATGTGCACATCAGCAGCATCCGCCAGAAGCTGGGGACACGTGCAGACGGCGAGTCCTGGATCCAGAGTGTTCGCGGTATGGGCTACCAGTTGCTGGAGGACTGACAGATATGGAGACGCGCCGCATCGGCCGGTTGTTCTGGAAGCTGCTGCTCGCGCTGTGGCTGAGCATGGTGCTTTCGTTCGCCGGCACCATCGCGTATTTCACACTGACAGGACATCCCCCTCCGGACGACGTCGCCACCTTCGGTTTTGTGCCGTTCGTACCGTTGATATCGGCCATAGTCGCCGTCCTCATCATCGGCCCGGTGCTTGCATGGTATTTGTCCCGCCCGTTGCGGCATCTGCGCTGGGCCTTGCGCCGTGCCGCTGAAGGCCGTTTCGACACGCGTGTGCAACCGCTGATGAAAGGGCGACGTGATGAAATAGCGGACCTGGCTGAAGAGTTCGATCGCATGGCTGCACAGCTGCAGCAGGTGACCGAGTCGCGCAAGGTGCTGCTGCACGATATTTCCCACGAACTGCGTTCCCCGTTGTCGCGGCTGCAAGCCGCTATCGGCCTGCTGCGACAGGACCCTTCCCAGACCGATGCGATGGTCGAGCGTATCCAGCGCGAGAGCGAGCGGCTCGATGTCCTGATAGAGGAGCTCCTCACGCTGCATCGCCTGGAGGCACCCACCGGCCTGGCGCGTGAACGGGTCGACGTGATCGAGCTTTTGCATGCCATTGCCGAAGATGCCGATTTCGAGGCGCGATCGCTGTCACGCCAGGTCAGCATCGACGCGCCAGGCCAGTTCGTCGCCCAGGTCAATGGTGAACTGCTGTACCGGGCTTTTGAAAACGTCATTCGCAATGCGGTGAAATACACGGCACCGGGCACAGTCGTCGAAATTCAAGCGGGGATCCGCACCGGCGATACGCAACTGGTGGTGACAGTCCTGGATCGTGGCCAGGGAGTTCCAGCGCCCATGCTGGAGGAAATCTTCGAGCCGTTTACCCGGGTCGAAGGAGGGGAGTCGGTGCGCGGGGTAGGTCTGGGTCTGGCCATCGCGCGACGCGCCATGAAGTTGCACGGCGGCCGCGTAGAAGCAGGGCTGCGTGAGGGTGGGGGATTGGTCATGACGCTCTGGTTGCCCGCTGCGGCAGAGGTCACGACGCGATCTTTGTGATGCTACACCCCCCCTATCCGGTCGGCACTTGCCTTGCGAATGTGGCGGCGCCGTCCGACTTGACGCAACCCACATAAGACATATGCTTTGAACCACGTCTCTGATCCGGAGCGTGCAGGAGAAACTTATGACCTCTTTGAAATGCGCAATGGCGCTGTCCTTAACGACCTTGGTCGCGCCAGCCATGGCGTGCTACACCGTTTATAACCCCAGCAACCAGATCCTTTATTCCGGTGAAGCGCCGCCCATAGACATGAGCTACCAGATCCACGAAAAGCTGCCCGCAGTTTTTCCCAGTGGCCATCTGATTTTTGACACGAGCAACAATTGCCCGGCGATAGACGTACGCCGTGCCGTCCCGCAACTCACCAATGTCGCGTTTGTATCGGCCGCACCCGCTCCCAGACAAGCACGTCAGATGACGCGCGCCCAGCGCGAACG
>NZ_JBFUGX010000173.1:0-7194 GCF_056402675.1 Polaromonas sp. P3_C2
GCTTGAGCTTCATCACGTCGGGCGGCGTGCCCTGCGCCTCCAGGTCGGCGTTGTACATGGGGATGTCGAAATCAGCCAGCTCGATGTGGGTGACTTCGGCGCCGCTGGCGCGCGCCAGTGTGGCGGTCACCTGGGCGAGTTTGCGGTTGAAGGAGTTTTGGCGGATGCTGCCAGCAAAGACGAGTAGTTTCATGCCCGCTATTGTGGCCGCTGGCGGCCGGTTTTTGGCGTGGCTGCCGCGCACAACAGCCGTCTTGCACGGACTTTGACGCTCCAGCCTAATAAGGACGGGCGCAAGCAGCTATTGAATTGATAGCAAATCCCCGAAGCCACGCAAGGCCATGCCCCCGGACAGGCCGCACAAATAAGGCCTCGCCTGATAAAATCGTGCCTTCGTCCTGTGGGGACCGATGGGCCGGGGCACCTGCACGGCGCATGTGTGTGTTGCCGCGCCGCCGTGCGGCTGCGGCAAGCCTGGCCACCATCGACACCGGACCGCTCCATGGCATGCAGGCGCCCCAGCCTGAAAGCCGCTTTACCCGAAGGAGGCGTGATGCACTCGCCTTATGTTTATCCGCAAGAATTTGATGTGATCGTGGTCGGTGGCGGCCATGCAGGCACCGAGGCCGCGCTGGCTTCCGCACGCATGGGCTGCAAGACTTTGCTGCTGACCCACAACATCGAGACCCTGGGGCAGATGAGCTGCAACCCCTCCATCGGCGGGATCGGCAAGGGCCATCTGGTCAAAGAGGTGGACGCCATGGGCGGCGCGATGGCGCTGGCCACCGACGAAGGCGGCATCCAGTTCCGCATCCTGAACAGCTCCAAGGGCCCGGCCGTGCGTGCCACCCGCGCGCAGGCCGACCGCATTCTGTACAAGGCGGCGATTCGCCGCAAGCTTGAGAACCAGCCCAACCTGTGGCTCTTCCAGCAGGCGGTCGACGACCTGATGGTCGAGGGCGACCGGGTTGTCGGGGCGGTGACGCAGGTCGGCATTCGCTTTCGTTCGCGCACCGTGGTGCTGACGGCCGGCACTTTCCTGGACGGCAAGATCCATGTTGGGCTCAATAACTATTCGGCGGGCAGGGCGGGCGACCCGCCGGCGGTATCGCTTTCGGCCCGGCTCAAGGAACTCAAGCTGCCGCAAGGCCGGCTCAAAACCGGCACACCCCCGCGCATCGACGGCCGTACCATCGACTTCAGCAAATGCACCGAACAACCCGGTGACGGCATGCCGGGCGGCACTGAAGGGCCGGTGCCGGTGTTCAGCTTTATGGGAGGCGGGATTGCTCATCCGCGGCAGATGCCGTGCTGGATTACCCATACCAACGAGCGCACCCACGAGATCATCCGATCCGGTTTTGACCGCAGCCCCATGTTCACCGGCAAGATCGACGGCGTCGGCCCGCGCTATTGCCCGAGCGTGGAAGACAAGATCAACCGCTTCGCCGACAAGGACAGCCACCAGATTTTCCTGGAACCGGAAGGCCTGACCACGCACGAGATCTACCCCAACGGGATCTCGACCAGCCTGCCTTTTGACATCCAGTACGACCTGGTCCGCTCCATGGCGGGGATGAAAAACGCCCATATCCTGCGGCCCGGCTACGCCATCGAATACGACTACTTTGACCCGCGCGCCCTGAAATCCAGCTTTGAAACGCGCGCCATTGGCGGCCTGTTCTTCGCCGGTCAGATCAACGGCACCACCGGTTATGAAGAGGCGGCGGCCCAAGGCATGTTCGCTGGCATCAACGCTGCGCTGCAATGCCAGGAGAAGGAAGCCTGGTTGCCGCGGCGCGACGAGGCTTACCTGGGCGTGCTGGTTGACGACCTGATCACCAAGGGCGTGACCGAGCCTTACCGCATGTTCACCAGCCGGGCTGAATTCCGCCTGATGCTGCGCGAGGACAACGCCGACATGCGCCTGACCGAAAAAGGCCGGGAACTGGGTCTGGTAGACGACGCCCGTTGGGATGCCTTCAACCGCAAGCGCGACACTGTTTCACGTGAAACAGCCCGGCTTCGGGCAATCTGGGTCAATCCCAACAACCTGCCGGTGGCTGAAGCCGAGCGGGTTCTGGGTAAATCCATCGAACGGGAGTACAACCTGCTGGACCTGCTGCGTCGCCCGGATGTGAACTATGCCGGACTGATGTCGCTGGAAGAGGGCAAGTACGCCAACCCCGAACTGGCAGCCGAAGCGGCAGCCAGCGACGACATGGCCAAAAGCGTGATCGAACAGATCGAGATCACGGCCAAGTACGCCGGGTATATCGACCTGCAAAAGACTGAAGTCGAGCGGGCATCACACTACGAAAACCTCAAGCTGCCCGCCGACCTGGATTACCTGCAGGTGTCGGCGCTGAGCTTTGAGGCGCGCCAGACTCTGGCCAAACACCGCCCCGAAACGTTAGGCTTGGCCTCCCGGATCTCCGGCATCACGCCTGCCACCATCTCCTTGCTGTTGGTGCACCTGAAGAAAAACCTCTGGAAAAACACGACGCCACTCCAGGCGGCCGGGGCTTCCACCGAAAAAGCCCAGGCCTGATGCGCGGCGGTGAACAGGATTTGCGCGCCGGCCTCAAGGCGCTGCAGCTGGATTTGACCGATGCGCAAGTCGGCCAGCTGCTGGATTACCAGGACCTGATCGGCAAATGGACCAAGGTTTACAACCTCACGGCCGTGCGTGATCCGGCGGAAATGCTGACCCACCATTTGCTGGACAGCCTGGCGGCGGTGCTTCCGCTGAAGCGACATTTGCAGAAAGCCGGACTGGAGGAGGGCGCCAAGTTGCTGGACGTGGGTTCCGGTGCAGGCCTGCCGGGCGTCGTCATCGCGATTTGCTGCCCCAACGTAGCGGTGACTTGCGTGGATACGGTGGCCAAAAAAGCCGCGTTTATCAAGCAAGCGGCGCTGGCTTTGAAGCTGCCCAACCTCTCCGGCCTGCACGCCCGGGTCGAAACCATCACCACCTCTTTTGATGTGATTTGCTCCCGGGCCTTTGCGTCCTTGGTCGATTTCACCAACTGGTCGACCGACGCGCTGGCACCGCAAGGTGTGTGGATGGCCATGAAGGGCAAGCACCCGGCCGACGAAATTGCCGCCCTGCCAGCCGGCGCTGAAGTGTTTCACGTGGAACAACTGCAGGTTCCGGGGCTGGATGCTGAGCGCTGCATTGTCTGGATGCAGGCGAAAGCCGCCGCCAGCCCGGCCTGAAAACCGGGGCCGAGCGCCTCGGCCCGTTGTTCGGGCACAAAAAGAACCCTTCGCGAATGCCAAATCGGCCTTGATCGGGCCAGTTTGGCATTTCTGCGGCACACCCCTGTCGTAAACTCACAGCCTCACTTCTCTCTACTTTCTGGAGAACCTCCATGTTGGGCTCATTCGTTGGCATCGCCGACTACGGCGCTTTTGTCGTCGCCATCATTGTGTTTTTGCTGATTCCCGGCCCGGGCAACCTGGCGCTGATCACCTCGACCAGCAAGGGCGGCATCGCGGGCGGCCTGGGTGCGACTTTCGGCGTGATTGCTGGCGACCAGGTTTTGCTCTGGGCGGCGGTCGCGGGGGTGTCGGCCATCATGGCGGCTTACCCGACGGCTTTTCATATCGTCCAGTGGGCGGGTGCGGTTTACCTGGCCTGGCTGGGCATCAAGATGCTGATGGCCAAGCCCGGCGACGCGCCCTTGCTCAATATCAAGCCGCGCCACTACTTTCAGCAGGCGATGATGATCACCTTGCTGAACCCCAAGGCCATCGTGTTCTATATGGCTTTCTTCCCGCTGTTTGTCGATCCGGCCCTGCACCAGGGCCTGAAGACTTTCGCCGTGATGGCGGCCACGATTGCGGCCCTGACTTTCTTGTATGGCCTGACCTCGGTCATGATCACCTATCACCTGGCGGAGCGCATACGCGCCAACCCGAAAATCACGGCGGTCCTCAACAAGCTGGCCGGCGTTTTCCTGATCGGCTTCGGCCTCAAGCTCGCGGTCTCCAAATAAGCCGCCATCGCATTTCGCATCCTCTCTCGAACAAAAACTAAAAGCACACATGGCCAAAATATTCTGCGTAGCCAACCAAAAGGGTGGGGTAGGGAAGACAACAACGACGGTGAACCTGGCCGCGGGCCTGGCCAAAGTCGGCCAGCGTGTGCTGATGATCGACCTGGATCCGCAGGGCAATGCCACCATGGGTTCGGGCGTCGACAAACGCAAGCTGGAAATGACGGTGTACGACGTGCTGCTGGAATCGGCTTCGGTGGTCGAGGCGCGCGTGCACAGTGAAAAGTGCGGCTACGACGTGTTGGGCGCGAATCGCGAACTGGCCGGCGCCGAGGTCGAACTGGTGGATGTCGAGCGCCGCGAAAAGCGCCTCAAGCTGGCGCTGGCCGAGGTCGACAGCCAGTACGACTTCGTGCTGATCGACTGCCCGCCGTCGCTCAGCATGCTGACGCTCAACGGCCTGTGTTGCGCACACGGCGTGATCGTGCCGATGCAGTGTGAATACTTTGCGCTCGAAGGCCTGACCGATCTCGTCAACACCATCAAGCAGGTGCACGCCAACCTCAACAAAGACCTGCAGATCATCGGCCTCTTGCGCGTAATGTTCGACCCACGCATCACATTGCAGCAGCAGGTGAGCGACCAGCTCAAGGAACACTTTTCCGACAAGGTGTTCAACACGGTGATCCCGCGCAACGTGCGCCTGGCCGAAGCACCCAGCTACGGCCTGCCCGGCGTGGTGTTTGACCCGGCCTCCAGGGGCGCGCAGGCTTTCGTCACGTTTGCCGAAGAAATGGTGGACCGCATCAAGGCAATGTGACCGCGCCAGGGTGCAGTTTTATATGCCAATAGTGCCTGTGGCCCAATGGGGGCTTGCGCCAGCAGCTATAAAAATCATAGCAAACAATCTTCTTTCGACATGAAACCCGACAACGTCCTCATTCTTCCCGGCTGGAAAAACAGCGGCCCCGGCCATTGGCAAACGCTGTGGGAGGAGGCCGACGGCTACACCCGCGTGGAGCAGCACAGCTGGATGCACCCGCTGCGCGGCGACTGGACGGCGCGCCTGGAAGAGGTGCTACTGTCCTGCGACGAACCAGCGGTGCTGGTGGCGCACAGCCTGGGCTGCATGCTGGTGGCGGCCTGGGCCAGCCACTCCAGGAACATTCACCGCGTCAAAGCCGCGCTGCTGGTGGCTCCACCCGACATTGACCGCGAGGACGTGCGCGAGCTGCTGCCCAGCTGGTCGCCAGCGCCGCTGAACAAACTGCCGTTTGAGAGCGCGCTGTTTGCCAGCAGTGACGATCCTTTCTGCGCGATCCAGCGGGCGCGGCAATTCGCGGCCGCGTGGGGCTCTACCTTTGTGGACGCCGGACCTTGCGGGCACCTGAATGCCGAGAGCGGCCTGGGCGGCTGGCCCGAAGCGTACCTGCGGCTGCTGCAGCTCAAGGAGCTGACTTCACCGGCCATTGAACCTTCACCCGGCATCACCCCTGGCCCATGACCTCATTTTTTTACCAACGCGCGCGCTACCTGCAACTCGCCCTGATAGTGCTGGCGATATGGGCGAGTGGTTCTCTGCATGCCGAGCCGGATGAAGAGCTGCTTGGAAAATCGCAAAATTATCCGCTGGGCAACGTGAACAACTGGCAGCTCAACCCTTACCGCGTTGGCTCCTGGTCAGCGCTCGACAAAGTGCCCGGGGTGCGGACCCGCGTGGTCGGGCACCCGGCCGAGGCCAGCCCCTTGCCGCGCGCAGCCAGCCCGGCGGCGGTCAGCTACCGCTACAAAAACACGAACTACACGCTGGCCGACTACCTGGACCGCCAGCGCGCCACCGGCCTGCTGATCCTGAAAAACGGCGAGATCATCGCCGAGCACTACCGCTACGGCCGCAAGGATGACGCGCGCTTTTTGTCCTTCTCCATGGCCAAGAGCGTGACCTCGCTGCTGGTCGGCAAGGCGCTCTCGCTGGGGCTGATCGCTTCGCTTGACGACCCCGCCGAGAAATACGCCAAAGACCTTGCCGGCAGCCCCTATGGCGCCACCACAATTCGCCAGCTGCTGCGCATGAGTTCGGGCCTGACGTTTACCGAACGCTATGACGGCAAGGACGATATTGCCCGGCTCGCCCGCGCTTCTGCCGGAACGCCGGGCGCCGGCATGCCGCTGGATGTGCTCAAGTCCATCACTGACCGGCATTCGCCGGCCGGTGAAAAATTCGTTTATGCCGGCTCCGAGACCGACGTGTTGGGCCGCGTGGTGGTGGCCGCCATCGGCAAGAACATGTCCGAGCTCACCACCGAGTGGCTGTGGAAGCCCATGGGCGCCGAACATGATGCCTTCTGGCGCATCTCCGCCGACGGGCAGGAGCAATCCTACGGCGCCTTCAACGCCACCCTGCGCGACTGGGCGCGGCTGGGCCAGTTGCTGGCCAATGACGGCCGTGCCATCGACAAGGCGACCGGCAAACCCGGCGCATTGCAGGTCTTGCCGCTGGACTACCTGCTGGACGCCACGGATCCGGCGCGCCAGCCGCCTGCGTTCAAGCCGCGCAAGGCCACGCCTTACTTTGGTTATGGCTACCAGTTCTGGCTCATGCCGCTGCGGGCACGCACTTTTGCCATGCAGGGCATCCACGGCCAGACGGTGTATGTGCAGCCGTCCACCGGCATTGTGATGGTGCTCACCTCGGTGTGGGAACAGGCCAGCGGCAAACAGGATGCACAACCTTATGAAGAGCGCGACGCCCTCTGGCGCGGCGTGCTGCAATCTCTGGGCGGGGACCTCACGCCCGGCTCGCAATGACGAATTGAAAGAAAGATAAAACCATGGTCACCAAAAAACCCAAAGGCCTGGGCCGCGGGCTCGAAGCACTGCTCGGCCCCAAGGTCAGCGAAAGCGCGACGGACGCGGAGAACGCCAGCAGCACAGCCAACAGCCCGGGCCTGCCGGCCTCGCTGCGCCTCAGTGACATGGTCGCCGGCCAGTACCAGCCGCGCACCCGCATGGACGAAGGCGCGCTCTACGAGCTGGCCGAGTCCATCAAGGTGCAGGGCATCATGCAGCCCATCCTGGTCCGCCGGCTGACCAGCGGCGCCAACGACGGCAAGTACGAAATCATCGCCGGCGAACGGCGCTTTCGTGCGGCCAGGCTGGCCGGGCTGGACGAGGTGCCGGTGCTGGTGCGCGA
>NZ_JBFUGX010000174.1:0-7191 GCF_056402675.1 Polaromonas sp. P3_C2
GTCAATAAGTAGGTCGACATCAGCACGAACCATGCCAATGGCGGATGCTAGCCCAACTATGGCGGGTACCTCTCAGGGCAAGCCCTTACGAGGCCAAGACAAACCACGGCGAAAGATGCATAACCTTATGCGGGAATACGGCTGACAGGGAACCCCAATCATCCCCGGCACAATGGCCTTCTGACAGTTTGCTTGCGCCGGTGGTACCGCAGCCAGGCAAGTTCCGGGTGAGTCCATTGGTACGAATCTTGCGCCGCATTTCCGCAAGGGCTGAATTTTCTGCTCCGGCTTTTGTCGGGTTCTGATGGACTTGCCGCGGACTTCATCCCCCAAACCCGAGCGGTCTCCGTTGGAGCCTGCGGCCGGGGGAGGGGTTTCACGTCTTGATGCATGTTACGAAAGCTCAATAACAATGGCTTTTCTTGAAGACTTGCGGGTGGCGCAGGAAGGCGTCCTGTCCCTGGGCTTCTGGGCATTGCAGGTGTACCGGCTGGGGCACCTGCGCTACCGGTTTCAGTCCAGGTTGGTGCGTTATCCGCTGGGTGCCGTGCACCTGGTGCTGGCCAAACTGGCTGAAATGTTTTGCGGCGTCACGATAGGTGTCTCGGCCCAAATTGGGCGGCGCCTGGTGATTGAGCATTCCGGTGCGATTGTGGTGCATGGCCGCGCCGTGATCGGGGACGACTGCATCATCCGCCAGGGCGTCACCATCGGCAACCAGCGTATCGACAGGCCGCTCGAGGCGCCGCACATCGGCAACCGCGTCAATATCGGCGCCGGCGCGAAGATCCTGGGGGCTGTACGGATCGGGGACGACGTCGACATTGGTGCCAATGCCGTGGTGATCACGGACGTCCCCGCCGGAGCCCTTGCCGTGGGTGTGCCGGCCCGCATTATTTTGAGGAGCCGTGACGATGCTTCCTGAAGCCAGCGAAACGCCTTGCACGGTCAGCATCGTCATCAAGGCCCTGAACGAAGAAAAGCGCATTGTGGCCGCGGTAGAAAGTGCGCTGGCGGCCGTCCGGATGGTCGGTGGCGAGGTCGTGCTCGCCGATTCCTGCTCCAGCGACCGCACCGTAGCGCTGGCGTCTGCCTATCCCATCCGCATCGTGCAGCTGGCACGCGCCGATGAACGTTGCTGCGGCATCGGTCCGCAGCTGGGGTACCAGCATTCGGCGGGCGAATTTGTGTACATCCTGGATGGCGACATGGAAATGCTGCCCGGGTTTTTGCCGCAGGCGCTGGCCTTCATGCAGGCGCACCCCGACGTGGCCGGCGTGGGAGGGCAGGTTGTTGAGTTGAACACCAGCAGCCTGGAATATGTGGCGCGTGTGGAGCGGGGTCTGGGCCATATGCAGGCAGGCATGGTGGACCGGCTGGACATGGGCGGCCTGTACCGCAGGGCCGCGGTGGAGCAGGCCGGGTATTTTTCAGACCGCAACCTGCACAGCTATGAAGAGTTCGACCTGGCGATGCGCCTGCATGCCAGGGGCTGGAAACTGTGGCGCCTGGGCACCGATTCCGTGCGGCACCATGGCCACGATGCGCCTCCCTATCAGTTGCTGGTGCGGCGCTGGCGCAGCCGCTACATCTGCGGCCTGGGCGAAGTGCTGCGCGCGGCCTGGGGCGAGTCGCACCTGGGGCTGGTGCTCACGCGGGTGCGCGAATTGCGCCTGTATGCTGCCGTACTGATGTGGTGGGCAGTGTTGCTCGCTGTTCTGGTGGTTCCCATGCCGTGGACAGCGCGCATCGGGGCCTTCTCCTGCATTGCAGCGGCACCTCTCCTGTTGATGACATGGCGAAAGCGCAGCGCCACCAAGGCTGTGTTCTCGGTCGTGTCGTGGTGCTTTAACGCCGCTGGCCTGGTACGCGGGTTGTTGACACCGCAGCGCCCTGCGCGGGCCGCCATAGACAGCGTCGAAATCCGCAATACGTCTGGCGCAGCTTAAGCAGCCGGGCGGCCGGCACCGCACGGGAATCGGCCATCGGCTTGCAAGGGCCTAGTCCGCCCCGGCGCAGACGCGCAGCACCTCTGCCCCGTAGGCCTCAAGTTTTTTGACGCCGATACCACTGATGCCCTCGAGGTCGGAAATGCCTTGCGGCGCGCGTTCTGCAATGGCTCGCAAGGTTGCATCATGAAAGATCACGAAGGCGGGCAGATTGTGTTCGCGGGCGACTTCGGCGCGCCAGGCCTTCAGGCGGGCCAGRCGCTCCAGCGCGCCGGCATTGAGCGAGGCTTCGGCCATGCCTTTGGCGGAGGTCTTGGTGCCTTTTTTGGAGCTGCCTTTGCGCCGTTCACTGGCGCCGGCCGACTGCTCGCGCAGCATCACGCTGACTTCGCCCTTGAGCACCTGGCGTGCATCAGGCAACAGCTGCAACGTGTTGAACGCATCGGGGTCGACCCGCACCATGCCCTTGGCGATCAATTGGCGTAACACGCCACGCCACTGCACTTCGGACAGGTCGGCGCCAATGCCGAAGGTGCTGAGCTTGTCGTGGCCGTACTGCAATACTTTTTCGGTCGCCTTGCCGCGCAGGATGTCCATCAGGTGGCCTGCGCCAAAGCTGATGCCGCTGGCCTGCTGCACGCGGTAGATGCAGCTGAGCATCTTGCGCGCGGCTTCGGTCGCGTCCCATACCACCGGCGGCTGCAGGCAGTTGTCGCAGTTACCGCAAGGCTGACTGTCTTCGCCGAAGTAATGCAGCAGGCTGACACGCCGGCAACGCGTGTCTTCAGCCAGCGTCAACAAGGCATCTAGCTTGCCGCGCATGACCTGCTTGAACTCTTCGCTGGCGGCTTCGCTGGTGTCTATCATGCGGCGCTGGTTCACCACGTCCTGCAGGCCGTACGTCATCCAGGCATTGGCCGGGAGGCCGTCGCGGCCGGCGCGGCCTGTTTCCTGGTAGTAGCCTTCGATGTTTTTCGGCATGTCCAGGTGGGCGACAAAACGCACGTCGGGTTTGTCAATGCCCATGCCGAAGGCAATCGTCGCGACCATCACCGTGCCTTCCTCGCGCAGGAAGCGGTCTTGCCGCTGTTGGCGCAGGGCACTGTCCAGACCCGCGTGGTAGGCCATGGCCTTGAGACCGGCATCCTGCAGGGCTTCGGCAATTTCCTCCACGCGTTTGCGTGACTGGCAATACACAATGCCGGCTTCTCCGGCGTGTTCGCTTTCAATGAATCGCAGCAGTTGGCGCGTGGCGTCGGTTTTTTCGACGATGGTGTAGCGGATGTTCGGCCGGTCAAAGCTGCTGACGAATGCGCGTGCGTCTTCCAGCTTGAGCCGCTCAATCATGTCCTGCCGTGTCAGCGCATCCGCGGTCGCCGTCAGGGCAATACGCGGCACGTTCGGGAAGGTTTCGTGCAACAGGCTCAAGGACCGGTATTCGGGCCGGAAGTCATGACCCCACTGGCTCACGCAATGCGCTTCGTCAATCGCAAACAGGCTGAGCAGGCCGCGTTCATGCAGGGAGCCGAGCAGGCCTTTCATGCGCGGGGTGTTGATGCGCTCGGGCGCGGCATAAAGCAGCGTCAGTTCATTGCGCAGCAATTGCTTTTCAAGCTGGCTGCTTTCTTCAAAGCTTTGCGTCGAGTTTAAAAATGCGGCGGACACGCCGGCCTCATGCAGGGCGCCCACCTGGTCATGCATCAGCGCAATCAGCGGCGAGATCACCACCGTGACCCCGTGGCCGGCGTTTTGCCGCACGATGGCCGGGATCTGGTAGCACAGTGATTTGCCTCCGCCGGTGGGCATTAGCACCAGGGCATCGCCGCCGCGAACCACATGGTCCACGATGGCCTCCTGCGGCCCGCGGAAGCTGTCATAGCCAAAAACCCGGCTGAGCACGTCCAGGGGTGTCGGCAAAGGCGCAGAAATGGGCAATGAAGACAAGGTTTTAAGCCGGAAAATCGAAACGATGAAGAGGGGTGCTATGAAAATAGTAGCTGCTTGCGCTGGTGGAATAAAGCTGCGAGCCTGTTTAATGCATAAATAGCAGTAAAAAACCGGCTACATCTGCTCCCAGGGCAAGCCATCAAACCGCCAGCCCGAGAGCGTGGAGCGTTGGAACTGTTCGTCGAGCTCACCTTCAAAGCCATGCACCACATGCTGCACATCAGAAAAACCGGCCGCTTCCAGTGCCTTGCCGGCGTCCAGCGTGCGCTTGCCGGATCGGCAAATCAGCAGCACCGGCTGCGCCTTGCCGGCAGCTTCGCGCGCCACGGCGTCGGCGAACTTTTGCGGGTCCGGCTGCAGGTCGGGGTATTCGTACCACGGCACGTTGACCACGCCTGGGGGGCGGCCGACGTACAGCGACTCGATCTCCATGCGCACGTCCACAAACAGTGCGTCAGGATGTGCCTGCAGCCAGGACCAGGCTTCTTTGGGTTGAAAGTTTTTCATGTTCAGGGCAATACCCCTATTGTGGCTGATGGCGCCCCCACGGTCGCTCACTGCGTGTAGCTCCCTGCCCCCAAGGGGGCGCTGCGCCTGCGGCCCGGCAAAGCCGGTTCCGCGGCCCTTGCTGGTTGAAGAGAACCCGTCGAAGTCTGCTGAAAAAGCTGCCGCGCCTTAAAATCGGAGCATGAAGCCAATCATCTACACACGCGGGCAGCAGCTGCCGGCCATCCTGGAACAACGTATCGCCATCCTTGACGGTGCGATGGGCACAATGATCCAGCGCTTCAAGCTCAACGAGGCCCAGTACCGGGGCGAACGCTTCAGGAATTTTCACAAAGACGTGAAGGGCAACAACGAGTTGCTGAGCCTGACGCGCCCCGACGTGATCCAGGACATCCATGAGGGCTACCTGGCTGCGGGCGCCGACATGATTGAAACCAACACCTTCGGCGCGACTACCGTGGCGCAGGCCGACTACGACATGGCCGACCTGGCCGTCGAGATGAATTACGAGTCGGCCCGCATCGCCCGTGCCGCCTGCGACAAGTATTCGACGCCCGACAAGCCGCGTTTTGTCGTCGGCGCCCTTGGCCCTACGCCCAAGACGGCGAGCATCAGCCCCGACGTGAACGACCCGGGCGCGCGCAACACCAGTTTCGAGGAGTTGCGCAAGGCGTACTACGAACAGACCGAGGCACTGGTCAAGGGCGGCAGCGACGTACTGCTGGTCGAGACCATCTTCGACACGCTCAATGCCAAGGCGGCGCTGTTTGCCATTGACGAATACTTCGACAACTCCGGCGAGCGCCTGCCCCTGATCATCAGCGGCACCGTGACCGACGCTTCGGGCCGCATCCTGAGCGGGCAAACCGTGACGGCCTTCTGGCACAGCGTGCGCCATGCCGCACCACTGGCAGTCGGCCTCAACTGCGCACTGGGCGCCACCCTGATGCGCCCCTACATCCAGGAGCTGGCCCGCGTGGCCGGAGACACCTTCATCAGCTGCTACCCCAATGCCGGCCTGCCCAACCCCATGAGCGACACCGGCTTTGACGAAACGCCCGACGTAACGTCCCGCCTGCTGCGCGAGTTCGCCGAGGAAGGCCTTGTCAACATCGTGGGCGGTTGCTGCGGCACCACGCCGGATCACATAGGTGCCATCGCCCACGCGGTCGCCCCGGTCGCCAGCCGCTCCTTGCAGCGTGGCGCCTTCTACAAAGAGGCCGCCTGAGGGCAGCGCTGCCCTGCATCACTTCCGGGTGATGCCGTCGGCTGGCCGAAAAAGCCGGTTCCCTGATGCACGTGTACTTAATAAGTATGCATATGAGATGACGTGCCCGGCGATGTCCCGAAAAGTCATATTTCGCGGCTATAGTCAGGCCCTTTTGCCGAACCCTGTTTTCATTCTCCGGCGCTGCGCCCTGCAGCGTTGATGGTTCGGCAAAACAACGCAACACAACACAACCAAGGAAATCATGAAGGTGGGTTTATTCATCAAGGCCGCAGCGGCATTCACGTTGGCGATGACGGCTTTCGCAGGCCATGCACAACTGTCGCCCCAAAAACCGGTGACGATCGTCGTGCCCTATCCAGCCGGCGGCCCGCTGGACAACGCTGCGCGCATCCTGGCCGAGAAGCTGCGTCCCCTGCTCAAAACCGAAGTCACGGTTGACAACCGGCCGGGGTCCGGCGGAAACGTGGGTGCGGCCCTCGTCGCCAAGGCGCCTGCAGACGGCCATACGCTGGTGATGGGGGCGGTGGCCACACATGCCATCAACCCGTGGCTCTACCCGAACATGCCCTATGACGCATTGAAGGACTTCACGCCCATCACGTTGGTGGCCCGTGTGCCGAACGTGCTGGTCATGAATGCCGAAACAGCCAGGCGGCTGAAAATCAAGGACACCAAGGACTTGATTGCCTACGCACGCAAGAATCCCGGCCGGCTGAACTATGCCTCCGGCGGCAATGGAAGCGCCGGCCACCTCGCGGGCGAGCTGTTCAAAAGCCTGGCCAAGATCAGCGTGGTGCACCTGCCTTCCAGCGGCTCGGCGCAGGCGCAGGCTGGCCTGCTGTCGGGCCAGACCGACCTGATGTTCGACAACCTGGCCTCTGCCAGCGCCAACATCAAGTCGGGCAAGCTGGTCGCTTTTGGCGTGACCACCATCAACCGCTCCAGCAGCTTTACGGAAATTCCGACCATCAACGACGTATTGCCCGGCTTTCACATCAGCACCTGGTTCGGCATCTTTGGCCCGGCCAACCTTCCCAAAGCTACGGCAGACCAGCTTCAGCGGGCATTCGCCGACGCGCTCAACACGCCCGACACCGCGGAAAAGTTTGCACGCATGAGCGCGACCCCCAGCCCCATGAGCTCTGCCGACTTTGCCTACATGGTGATGAAAGAGCATGCCGACTATGGACGCCTGATCAAGGTCGCCAAAATCAAGCTCGACTAAGTCGAAGGGGGCGGCCAGCCTGGCGCCTTCCCCGCTTTTCTGCCAGACGGAAATCAGCCCGGCATCAGCCGGTCGATTTCCTGCTGCATGGCTTGTACCAGCTGGCTGTACATCTTGAGTTTTTCGCTGGTGTCGCGCAGCCGTTCGGCGATGCGCAGTGAAACGGCAAACATCAGTTTGGCCGCAGTCACCGGTTGCTCTTCCCCCATTTTTTCAAGCGCTGCGCGCGACAGCACGGCGCAGCTCACGTCGCTGCTGGCAGTGCATGACGCCAGCCGCGCCTGGCCGTCGACCAGGCCCATCTCGCCGATCAGGCTGCCGGGGCCCAGCAC
>NZ_JBFUGX010000175.1:0-7179 GCF_056402675.1 Polaromonas sp. P3_C2
CGGCATACCAGCCGGTTTCCATCACGAGTACACCCACAAGCACCAGCAGGGCTGCGGGCAAGGGAAACTGCGCTGGCAACAGGGCCGCGAACACGCTGCTGTAAACCACCACGATCTTCGGGTTGCTCAGCTGCGTCACCAGCCCCTGGCGAAACGATTGCAACACCGTGCGACGCGAGGCGCCCTTGTCATCGCCGCTCATTTCCAGCGGCTGGCGCGCGCCGCGCCAGATATTGAAGGCGATCCACATCAGGTACAGGCCGCCCACGACCTTGAGCGCCATGTAGACACCAGGCAAGGCGGCCAGCAACGCCTGCAGCCCGGCCAGCGCCAACGCGGCAAACACCAGCGCCCCCAGGCCCATACCCACCGCGGCAGCCAGGCCGTCAGCGCGTGAACGCGAAACCGCGATGCKCGCAACCTGCACAAAACTGGGGCCCGGGCTGACCACGCCCGCCAGCAAGGCCAGGAAAATAAGGCCTATCGGGCCGAGGTAAGGGACTACCGAATCCATCATGTTGCTCTCCAGAAATTCATACGCCAAAACCGTCATCCGCCGCTATCACCGCGCCGTTGACAAAGTGGCTCTCGCCACTGGCCAGCATCACCAGCAGTGCATCCAGGTCTTGCGGTTTGCCGATGCGCTTGCGCGGCAACATCTGCACCAGCCTCTTGCCCTGCTCGGTTTCCCAATGGTGGTGGTTGATCTCGGTGTCAATATAGCCGGGGCAGACGGCGTTGACGTTGATGCCGAACTTGCCCCACTCCAGCGCCATGGCTTTGGTCATCTGCACCACGGCGGCCTTGCTCATGCAGTACACGCCGATCTGCGGCAGTACGCGCAAGCCGGCCATGGAGGCGATGTTGATGATGCGGCCGCCGGCATAGTTGCCGGGCCCGGCACCGCGCGAACGGGCCAGCATGCGCTTGCCGACTTCCTGCGCCACGAAGAAGGCGCCCTTCACATTGGTGTTGAAGATGAAGTCATAGTCTTCCTCGCCGACGTCCTGGATGCGCTGTGTGGTGCTCACGCCGGAGTTGTTGACCAGGATGTCGATGGGGCCGACCTCCGTTTCAGCATGGGCCACGCCGGCCTTGATGCTGGCGTGGTCGGTCACGTCGAGCTCAACCACATGCGCATCGCCACCCGCAGCCTCAATCTGCGCGCGCAGGTCCTTGAGCTTGTCGAGCCTGCGGCTGGCCAGCACCACGGCCGCGCCGGCACGGCTCAGTGTTTTGGCGAACTGCGCACCCAGCCCGCCGGATGCACCGGTCACGAGAGCGACACGCCCCGACAGATCAATGCTGTAAGCCATTAGAGGCTCCTCTCTCAATTTAAACCGTACAAAAGAGAACGACCGTTCGCATCGCCGCATTCGCGACATAAAATCCAACGCGAGACCGACAATCCTTCCTGAAAATCATTATCAGCGAGTCCCCGATGAATACCCAAGAAATTCTGGCCCAGTTCGGCCCGCGCGAAGCAATGGAATATGACGTGGTCGTGGTGGGCGGCGGGCCCGGCGGGCTGGCTACCGCCATTCGCCTGAAACAACTGGCCGCAGAAAAAGCCACGGACATCTCCGTGGTGGTTCTCGAAAAGGGTTCCGAACCCGGTGCCCACATTCTTTCGGGTGCGGTGATGGACCCCAAGGCATTGACCGAACTGATTCCGGACTGGAAAGCGCAAGGCGCGCCATTGAACCAGCCTGTCACCGCCGACGAGGTTCTTTTTCTCAGCGAGAAAAGCGCGATCAAGACGCCCGCCTTTTTTGTGCCGGACTGCTTCCACAATGAAGGTAACTATGTCATCAGCCTGGGCAATGTGGTGCGCTGGCTGGCGCAGCAGGCAGAGGGCTTGGGCGTTGAAATCTTCCCGGGCTTCGCGGCGGCCGAAGTGCTCTACAACGACGACGGCTCCGTCAAGGGCGTGGCCACCGGCAACCTCGGCATCGGCAAGGATGGCCAGCCGACCGACAACTTCCAGCTCGGCATGGAACTGCACGGCAAGTACACCGTGTTTGCCGAAGGCGCGCGCGGCCACCTGGGCCGCCAGCTGATCAACCGCTTCAAGCTCGACGAAGACAGGGACCCGCAAGGCTACGCGCTGGGAGTGAAAGAACTCTGGGAAATCGACCCGGCCAAACACAAGCCGGGCCTTGTGATCCACACTGCCGGCTGGCCCATGGACAGCCAGACCTACGGTGGCGGTTTCATGTACCACCTGGAGGACAACAAGGTCACGCTGGGCATGGTCACCGGCCTGGACTACAGCAACCCCTACCTCAGCCCGTTTGAAGAGATGCAGCGCTGGAAGACCCATCCCAGCATCAAGGCTTACCTCGAAGGCGGCAAGCGCCTCAGCTACGGCGCGCGCGCCATCACCGCAGGCGGCGCGCTCAGCCTGCCCAAGACCGTGTTCCCGGGCGGCGCGCTGATCGGCTGCGAAGCCGGCTACCTCAATGCCGCCCGCATCAAGGGCAGCCACGCGGCCATCAAGAGCGGTATGCTGGCCGCTGAGGCCGCCTATGGAGCTGTCACCGCCGGCCGCCAGCACGATGAACTGGCCGCTTACCCTGAAGCCTATGCCAAGAGCTGGCTCGCGCAGGAGCTCAACCAGTCGCGCAATTTCAAGTCCTGGTTCAAGAAAGGCCTCTACGTCGGCGCCTTCATGACCGGCATCGAGCACTGGCTGTTGCCCAAGCTGGGCTTCAAGTCGCCGCCCTGGACCATCCACAACAGCATTCCGGACTACGCCAAGCTCAAGCCGGCGGCCGAGTGCACGCCCATCGTGTATCCCAAGCCCGACAACAAGATCACCTTCGACCGCCTTAGTTCGGTTTTCGTCTCCAACACCAACCACGAAGAGCACCAGCCCGCGCACCTGACGCTCAAGGACGCGAGCGTGCCGGTGAGCATCAACCTGGCCCAATACGCCGGCCCCGAAAGCCGCTACTGCCCGGCCGGTGTCTACGAGTTCGTAAAGAACCCCGACAACTCCGACCGCCTGCAGATCAACGCGCAGAACTGCGTCCACTGCAAAACCTGCGACATCAAGGACCCGACTCAGAACATCGTGTGGGTCACACCTGAAGGCGGCGGCGGGCCCAATTACAGCGGCATGTAAGCACAGCCTCTCCATCAACGAAAGCCCGGCCTCCCCCGGGCTTTTTTCATGCGATTTGCTACGCCGGGTTAATTCCCGGGAATTCAGCGCACTGTGCGAGCAGTCGCAGCAGCCCCTGATCTTTGTGACTTTTTGTCGTTTGCCGTTGGGATGCCAACTGCTCACGAACAGTTCAGCTGCCCGCCAGCTGGCGATTTGCAACCGTCATTCACAAGTGCTTACCGAACGATTCGAAACGCTTTGAGGCCAGCGTGACGGCTTCCCACGCACATATGCGGCTTACGCTGACATCCTTTCTCCACGCGTCAAAGACACTCGTAACTAGCCCCTGAAAGGGAATGGTCTGGTGATGTCTGGATGCTGCCCGTCCATGCAATCCCTCACGCGAACATGTTTCAGCAGTGTTACGCCGGCGTCGTGACCCGTATCAAATCAACCCGCTGCCATGCAGCCTTTTGCAATGACCCTGAACAAATCCAGTGTGCGACCTAGTGTGCTATTAACCGGTGGAGCCGGATACATCGGAAGCCATACTTTTGTGGCGCTGGTGAATGCCGGCTACCAGCCTGTCATCCTCGACGACTTTTCCAACAGCCATCCTGCCGTGCTGCACCGGCTGCAGCAGCTGACGGGTCAGCCCGTACCGTGCGAACGCGGCAACGTACTGGACACCGATTTTGTGGCCGGGGTCCTGCAACGCTACCACTGCGTTGCGGCCGTCCACTTTGCCGGGTTCAAGGCCGTAGGGGAAAGTGTGCAACGCCCTCTCATGTACTACCAGAACAATGTTGGCGGACTCCTGAGTTTGTTGCGGGCGATGGAAACGACGGACTGCCGGGCCGTAGTCTTCTCTTCAAGCGCCACGGTCTATGGGGACCCCGCCACCGTGCCCATCAACGAGCAGTTTCCATGCATGCCGGAGAGCCCGTATGCCCACACCAAACTGATGTGTGAAAACATCCTGGCATCGCTGCGCATTTCAGACGCGGCGTGGCGGGTCGGGGTGCTGCGCTACTTCAACCCGGTGGGCGCGCACCCCAGTGGACTGATCGGCGAAGACCCCAATGGAATCCCCAACAACCTGATGCCGTACGTCACCCAGGTGGCCGTGGGCAAACGGGCCACGCTCAATGTGTTTGGCAATGACTACCCCACGCCCGACGGCACCGGGGTGCGCGACTACCTGCACGTCACCGACCTTGCGGCAGGCCATGTGGCCGCAGTCGATGCTTTGCTGGCAAGCGGCAAGAGCTTTACGGTCAATCTGGGCACCGGCGAGGGCACCAGTGTTCTCGGTGTGGTCCAGGCGTTTGAGCGGGCAAGCGGACGGCCGATTCCTTATGAATTTGCACCTCGACGAGCCGGGGATGTCGCACAGTACTTTGCAGATGTTTCCCTGGCCGGCAGCCTGCTGGGCTGGCGCGCCACATGCACCATCGACGACATGTGCCGCGACTCCTGGCACTGGCAGCAGCGCAATCCCGAAGGCTACAGGAACACCTCTGAAAACGGTACGGACATATCCGCATCTGAGCCCATGCGCAATAGCCCGAACGGACTCATTCAGCCGGCAGTCAGCATGTGAGCAATTCAAGCCTTGCCCCAAGAATGCGCCACGCTTTTTTGAACTCAATAAATAGCATAAAGCGCGCCATGAGCCATTCGGACTATTGTCAATTGCTGCACTGCACAACAAACTCTTTTCCTGCTTTGACAGAAGGAAAACCCTATGTTTCGAACCCTGTTTACCGCCATTTTGGCCACCTGGATTGCTTCAGCAACGGCGTCTACCAACCCGCCTGCAGCGCCCGCAGCGGTGACGCCAACGGGAGCTACCGCCAAAGCGACACGTATGAAACTGCAGCCCGGCACTGAGCCCGTCAAGGTCAACACAGTCCACAGTGTGGACGCGGTGCGCAGTGGCCAATCCGGCCTGGGTGTCACGGCGGCGGGCGAGGCAGATACGGACGAATCCGGATGGCACCCTTACGGCACGCTGCTGGCCACATTGGCGTTGATGGGCGTGATTGCCGTTCGCCGCCATAAAGCAGAGAGGTCTTGAGCATGAGTGGCCTCGGCCGTCCGGGTGTTGCAGCGGTCAAATGGAGCGCCGTTTCCACAGCGGCACGCTTTGGGCTGCAGCTGGTGGCCCAGGTGATTCTGGCCCGCACCCTGGGGCCGGAGATTTTTGGCGTTTTTGCCATCGGCATGGTGGTACTGACATTCGCCACATTTGTCTCCGGTTTTGGCTTCAGCTGGAGCCTGTTGCAACGCACCACACTGAGTGACGAGGACGTCCGGTTTGCCTGGACATGGCAACTGATCGTGGGTATTGCCACCATGCTTGCCCTCTATTTTCTGGCGCCGCTGCTGTCGGCTTATTTCCGGGAGCCGCGCTCGCAATTCGTCATTGAATGGCTATCGGTGGCGTGCCTGCTGGGTGCTGCGGCAGCACCGGCTACTTACCTGCTGCAGCGTGACCTGAATTTCCGGGCAGTGGGACTGATCCAGGTCGGCAGCTATGCCGCTGGGTATGTGGCTGTTGGGGTGCCGATGGCACTGCTTGGCCAGGGTGAGGCTTCGCTGGTAGCGGCCTGGCTGGTTCAGGCGGCTGTTGTGTTTGTTGCAAGTTATGCCCTCAAGCCGCATGCGCTTCGCCCGCTGTTCTGGTATGCCGATGCAAAGTCCGCTGTCGGTACGGGACACACGGTCTTTTTGACCAATATCGTCAACTGGGTACTCAACAACCTTGACCGGGTATTGATAGGCCGGTTGCTCAACGCACAATCGCTGGGTCTCTATAACGTGGCTTACAACCTGGCCACAATGCCCAACACCTTGCTGCTGGGTGCACTTCAGCCCGCGTTCCTGGCGGCGGGCGCACGCCTGCAAAACGACCGGCCACGACTGGGCCGCGCTTATCTGCAGATGCTGGCCACCATTGTGGTGTTGGGACTCCCCGCCTTTGCGACGCTTGCCTTTCTGTCGCCCGACATCGTGCGTGTGCTTTATGGGCCCGCATGGAGTGGGGCAGCCTGGGTGCTGGGAATTTTGTTCCTCTGCATGCCGGCGTACGTCATCTGGGGACTGTCGACACCCGTGCTGTGGAACACCGGACGCAAGTACTACGAATTTGCGCTGCAGCTCCCGCTGATCGTTTTGGGCATCCTCGGTTTTTACCTGTTTGCAGGCCAGGGAATCCACATGGCTGCAGTCGTGGCGGGTCTGTTGCTGGTACTGCGCGCAGCCGTTACGGCTACGGCTGCATTCCGTGCACTGGAGCTTGGCTGGATGTCCCTGCTACCGGATGCCCTGCGCGGGTTTCTTCTTTGTGCCGCTTGCGTTTTAGGTGTGATGGCAGGTCAGCACGCGGTTGCACGGTTTGATATTCCCCTGCTCTCGCTGCTTGCCGGAAGCCTGTCCGCAGTAGTCCTGCCGGCATTGCTGCTTGCCCTGAGGCCGCAAATGCTGGGGCGGGAAACATCCGAAATGGTCATCCGGTTTGTCCCCGGACTGGCGAAGTTTTTGCGCCGCGGTGTTTCGGCACCACGTACCGATCTTTCCAATTCCCTTGAGCAGCCACTCTAAGGAGCTATCCTGGATCAACCCATCGTTATTTCGGTTCTGGTTGCCGGTGCCATTTTGGCGGCGCTTTTGGCGACGCTGGGCATGGCGGGTGCAGTTCATGTCACGTCACGCCGTGCGCACGGGTACATGCATGTCATTTTCTACGCCATCCTGGCAATGGTGGCCCTGAACAATTTCCTCTCGGGGCGCGACCTCTCCAGCAGTGCATTTAAATTGGACGAAGTTGCGGTGGTGGTGCGCCACCCGCTGGTGGCTTTGGCGCAGCCGCTGGTTTCCCTCTTGCTGCTCACGCTGGCGGGGGAACGCATCATCACGCACTGGCTTCAACGTGACAAGACGGTGCAGGCCCCCCCGGTGATGTTGATCACCTTTGTTCTTTTCTGGGCAGGCACGGTGGCCTCACCGGCTCTTCTGGGCCTGCATCCGCATGTGTCACACGATTATGTGTACCCACTGCTCATCGG
>NZ_JBFUGX010000176.1:0-7175 GCF_056402675.1 Polaromonas sp. P3_C2
CCAACCTGCTGCGCTGGAAAGTCAATTACACCCGTCTGACCGGCCCGGCGACTGCGGGACACTTTCACGGCCCGGCCGCCATTGGCGCCAACGCCGGTGTTGCTTTGGGGTGGGCCAGCCCCCTCCGTACCCCTATGGACGGCAGCGCCACACTGACGGCGGCCCAGGCCGCCGACCTGATGGCGGGCCGCTGGTATGCCAACATCCACACGGCCGCTTATCCCGCAGGGGAAGTGCGTGGCCAGATGACGATGGTGCGTAACTAGGGCCTTCTGAAGAGGCCCCCGGGCCGGCCTTTATAGATGGTTGCGGGCGCAACCGGATCGGTTTATAGTTGCGGGCGCAACCATAAACTTACCCGGTCGCTACATGATCAAGCTCGACAGAACCCTGACCTATCGCCTGCACCTTCTGCACAAGCTGACGGACATTGAAAGCCAGCGTGCTTATCTGGCGGACGCGCGCCTGTCGATGAGTGATGCCCGTTGCCTCACGGCCGTGGGCACCTTCGCGCCGCTGTCGGTGAACGACCTCGCGCAAAAAGCCAATCTGAACAAAGGCCAGGCCAGCCGGGCAGCCCAGTCCCTGGTTGATCAGGGTCTGGTGGTCAAGGCCGCCAGCCCGACGGACGGGCGCGGCGTGGTGCTGACACTCACACCCAAAGGCAAGAAAGCATGGCAGCGCACCATGAACGTGGTGGGGCAGCGCAACCAGGACATTTTTGGTGTGCTGAGCGCGGCCGAGCGCACGCAGCTCAGTGATTTGTTCGACAGGTTGATCGAGAAGGCCAGGGCCGGTGGCGGTGAGCCTGACGATGCCGAAGATTGATGGCATTGAGCCGTTGAACTGAACTTTTCTGAACATTGCAGATTCCCGGGAGAAACATCCATGAGCACCAACACCTTGCATTACCAGTCCGGCTTCGGCAATGAATTTGCCAGCGAGGCCGTTGCCGGCGCGCTGCCGCAAGGGCGCAACAGCCCGCAGCGCGCGCCGCACGATCTGTACACCGAGCTGATTTCCGGCACCGCCTTCACCGCACCGCGCGCCGAGAACCGCCGCACCTGGATGTACCGCCGCCAGCCTTCGGTAATGGCGGGTGGCTACAAGCCGTATGAACAGCCGCAGTGGACGACCGGCGCGGCGGGCGGCTGCGCCGTGCCGCCCGATCCCTTGCGCTGGAATCCATTCGCCATTCCCCCGGAGCCGCTGGATTTTGTGGACGGCATTCGCACTGTGGCCGCCAATGGCGACGCCGAAGCGCAGACGGGCATGGCCGCGCAGGTGTATGTCGCCAATCGTTCCATGTCGCAACGCGCGCTGGTCAATGCCGACGGCGAGATGCTGCTGGTGCCGCAGCAGGGCCGGCTGGTGGTGACGACCGAGCTGGGCATCCTGGATGTCAAGCCCGGGGAAATCGCCGTGGTACCGCGCGGCATGGCCTTCAGCGTGGCCTTGCCCGACGGCGCATCGCGCGGCTATATCTGTGAAAACTACGGTGCGCACTTTCGCCTGCCGGAACTCGGCCCCATCGGCTCCAACGGCCTGGCCAACGCGCGTGACTTCCTGGCACCCACGGCGGCGTTCGACAGCGCGCCTGCACCCAAGGGCGGCTTTGAAATCGTCAAGAAATTCGGCGGCCGCCTGTGGTCGGCCAGGCAAGCCGCCAGCCCCTTCAATGTGGTGGCCTGGCACGGCAACCTGGTGCCTTACAAGTACGACACGGCTCATTTCATGACCATCGGCTCCATCAGTTATGACCATCCGGACCCGTCCATCTTCACCGTGCTGACCTCGCCCTCGGACACGCCGGGCACGGCCAACTGCGACTTCGTGATCTTTCCGCCACGCTGGCTGGTGGCCGAGAACACCTTCCGCCCGCCCTGGTACCACCGCAACCTCATGAGCGAGTTCATGGGCCTGGTCTATGGCCAGTACGACGCCAAGCCCGAAGGCTTCAAGCCCGGCGGCGCGTCGCTGCACAACTGCATGGTGCCGCACGGCCCGGACACCGAAGCCTTCGAGAAAGCCAGCACGGCCCCGCTGGCGCCGCACAAGCTGGACAACACGCTGGCCTTCATGTTTGAAAGCCGCTACCGCTTCATTCCCACGGCCTATGCGATAGAGGGCGGAGCACTGGATGCCGGCTACAGCAGTTGCTGGGCCGGGCTCAAAGACCAGTTCAAGGGCTGACGCGCATGAACCAGTCCCTCAACGCCACCCACGACCCTGAGCTGCGCAGCTGGGTCGCATCTGCGAATGACGCGGGAACAGACTTTCCGATCCAGAACCTGCCTTTTGGCACCTACAGCCATGGGCCGGGCGGGGAGCGGAAGATTGGCGTGGCCATTGGCGACCAGGTGCTGGATGTTCGGGCGGCCGGGCTGCTCGATACCGGTGACATGAATGAGTTGATGGCACAAAACCCGGCGACGATCAGTGCGCTGCGAGCGGCGATCTCGCGAGGCCTCGCAGAGGGCAGCTCAAAGCAAGCTGAGTGGAAGAACTTTTTGTCCCCCCAGGATTCGGTCACCCTGCACCTGCCTTGCCGCATCGGCGACTACACCGACTTCTACACCGGCATCCACCACGCCACCACCGTCGGCAAGCTGTTTCGGCCTGACGCACCGCTGCTGCCCAACTACAAGTGGGTTCCCATCGGCTATCACGGCCGCGCGTCGTCCATCGGTGTGAGCGGCCAGGCCTTTCCCCGCCCGATGGGCCAGACCAAAGGCCCGGACGACGCGGCACCTGTGTTGCGTCCCACCCAGCGACTTGACTACGAACTGGAACTCGGCGTGCTGGTGGGGCAGGGCAACGCGCTGGGCGAGCCCATCGCCATGGCTCAGGCTGAAGCACATGCCTTTGGCATGGTGCTGCTGAACGACTGGTCGGCGCGTGACGTGCAAGCCTGGGAATACCAGCCGCTCGGACCGTTCCTGTCCAAGAACTTTGCCAGCACGCTCTCGCCGTGGGTCRTCACGATGGAGGCGCTGGCGCCGTTTCGCGCACCGTTCGTGCGGCCCGAAGGCGACCCGCAGCCATTGCCGTACCTGGACTCGGAAGGCAACCGCCGCCTGGGTGGTATGGATGTGGCGCTGGAAGTGTGGATAGAGACCGAGGCCATGCGGGAAGCTGGCCGGGGCCCCGAGCGCTTGTCGCAATCGAACTTTCGTGACGCCTACTGGACGGTGGCGCAGCTGCTCACGCACCACACCGTCAACGGCTGCAACCTGCAGCCCGGCGATTTGCTGGGCTCGGGCACGCTGTCAGGCCCGGCGCCGGAACAGGCCGGCTCGTTGCTGGAGCTGAGCTCGGGCGGCAAGAATGCGCTGACCCTGGCCAATGGCGAAAAGCGCACCTTCCTGCAGGACGGGGACGCCGTCATCCTGCGTGCAAGCTGCGTGCGCGAAGGCTTCCGGCGGATTGGTTTTGGCGAGTGCCGTGGGCAGGTGCTGCCGGCCAGGGGCCTGTAAGGCACCTTGTGTTGTAGATGCGTTTTGCTATTAAGTTGATAGCTGCTCGCGCTTGTTACATAAGGGCTGTCGGCACTTTTCGTTCTGAAAATGCTGATTTTTAGCATTTCAGGGCCGGTGAATCCCCCAAACAGCTGCTTCGAAGCTCTTTAACCCTGCCGGCAGGTTGTATCCATGTCCCCGCACGTAAGCATTCGGCGGGCAACTGCCAACACTTCGCCCCGCAACGAAGCATCCCGCCGGCCACCTGGGCAAAAATGGCGCTCATGCAGCATCCCGAACACGTCCTCGCGGCACCCAGCCACCCCAACCCCTATCCTTATTACGCCGCGCTGGTGGCCGGCCCACCGCTGGTGTTTGACGCAGCACGCAAGCTCTGGATCGCAGCCAGTGCGGCAGCGGTCAATGCCGTGCTGCGCAACCCGGCGTGCCGCGTACGGCCTGCGGCTGAGCCCGTGCCGCAGGCCATCGTCGGGTCGGCGGCGGGTGAGGTGTTCGGCCACCTGGTTCGCATGAACGACGGCATCCGGCACGACGCACCCAAACTGGCCTTGCAGCGTTTTCTGGCCGCGCTGGATCTGGACCGTGTTGGCGAGCGCACCAGGTTGATTGCGGCGAAGGCCGTGGGTGGCGAACCCTTGCGCGGAGCGGCGTTGTCGGATTGGGCTTTTGACGTGCCTGTGATGGCAGTCGCCGATGCCCTGGGTTTTGCGCAGGCCGAGCTGCCGCGCGTTGCGGGCTGGACGCGCGACTTTGTGGCCTGCCTCTCGCCGCTCAGCACGCCGGAGCAACTGGCTGCGGCGGGTGATGCAGCAGCGGCCTTGCTGGCAAGGTTCTCGGTGCTGGTGCAGGCGGAGGCAAACCCGGACAGCGCCGTTGCCCGTGTCCAGCAGGAAGCTCAGAAGGCGGGCTGGAATGACGCCGCAGCGTTGCTCGCCAACCTGGTCGGCCTGCTGTCGCAGACCTGCGAGGCGACTGCCGGCCTTGTCGGGAACAGCCTGGTGGCCCTGGCCACGCAACCGGGCCTGGCCGAAACCGTGCGTCAGGAMCCGGGCAAGTTGCTTCAGATGGCGTACGAGGTCAGCCGCCATGATCCGTCCATTCACAACACGCGCCGTTTTGTGGCAGAGGCAACAGAGGTGGCGGGGGTTTCCCTGAAGGCGGGCGATGCCATCCTGGTGGTTCTGGCGGCCGCCGGCCGTGACCCCTTGTGCAACCCGGAGCCCGAACGGTTTTTGCTGGACCGCGCAAGCCGTGAGGTGCCCGGCTTCGGCAGGGGCGCACACCAGTGCCCGGGGCAGTCGCTGGCCTGCATCATTGCTTCCGCGGCCGTCCAGGCCTTGCTGGATTCAGGCAAGCTGCGGTTGCCGAAACCGGGAGGCTGGCACCACCGGCCCTCCCTGAATGCCCGCATCCCGGTTTTTTCTGATTGAGTACCACGACTGAAAGCGCCACATGATCGCCATCATTTTTGAAGTGCAGCCCGCCGGGGGCAACATGCAAACCTATCTTGATATTGCCGCAGCGCTCAAACCGCAGCTTGAGCAAATCGACGGCTTTATTTCCGTTGAACGGTTTCAAAGCCTGAGCAACCCGGGCAAGCTGCTATCGCTCTCATTCTTCAGGGACGAAGCCGCCGTGATGGAATGGCGCCGCCTTGAGTCCCACCGCAAGGCGCAAAGCCGCGGGCGCGGCGGCGTGTTTGAGAATTACCGCCTGCGTGTGGCCCATGTGCTGCGCGACTATGGCCTGAACGAGCGCGACGAGGCGCCCGCGGACAGCCGTGAGCAGCACGGCTAAATTCAGGCGGGGTGAGGCCTGGCGCGCTTCCAGCGGGGCGGCCACCACCACCAGCTCAGCAGCACCAGCACGCCGAATCCGGTGTAGGCCGTCATGAACACCCAGGCGGGCGCGTCGAAAAAGATCAGTCGCGACAGCCAGTGCTCAATGAAGGAGCCGCCATAACTGGCTTGCCCGGCCTGCAGCCTCAGGGCCTGTTCCCAAATGGTGAGCGGGCAGACCTCTCCCAGCCAGCTTTGCGCCACCACAAAGCCGATCAACGCCAGATGCGTGAGCCTGACCCACGGCGCGCGAACCCAGGCCCAGCCGCGCCAGCCGCCGGCCATGAACAGCAGTTGGCCGAGCACGGCAAAGGCGACGATCGCCACGTGCAGCACCAGAATGGAGTCGGCAAGTAGGGCCGCAGTGAAAGGGCTCATGGGCATGATGGAGTAAGGATGCGGGGTAATTCGTGGCCATTCGTGGTCATGAGGCCACTTTAAACATGCCAATAGCGCATGGACAGGTGTTTGTAGGGCTTAAATGCCGAATAAAGAGGCAAAACTCAGGGTAAACCTTACAATGGAGGGTTACCCAAGAGGGTTACCTCAAGTCCATGAACGCCCCTGTCGACGTCTCCTTTTTTAYGCGCGCCGCCAAGCCGCTCACCAGTTACCGCAAGTACTGGGCGGCCCGCTTTGGCACGGCCAAATTTTTGCCCACCAGCCGGGCCGAAATGGACGCGCTCGGCTGGGACAGCTGCGACATCATCATCGTCACGGGCGACGCCTATGTAGACCATCCGAGCTTCGGTATGGCCGTCATTGGCCGCATGCTGGAGGCGCAAGGCTTTCGCGTGGGCATCATCGCCCAGCCTGACTGGCAAAGCGCCGACCCATTCCGCGTGCTGGGCAAGCCCAACCTGTTCTTCGGCGTGACCGCCGGCAACATGGACTCGATGATCAACCGCTACACGGCTGACCACAAGATTCGCAGCGACGACGCCTACACCCCCGGCGATGTGGGCGGCAAACGCCCCGACCGCGCGGCCCTGGTGTATTCGCAGCGCTGCCGCGAAGCCTACAAAGACGTGCCCATCATCCTGGGCGGCATTGAAGGCTCGCTGCGCCGCATCGCGCATTACGACTACTGGTCCGACAAAGTGCGCCGCAGCGTGGTGGTCGACGCCAAGTGTGACCTGCTGCTGTACGGCAATGCCGAACGCGCGATTGTTGAAATTGCCCACCGCCTGGCGGCCAAGGAGCCTGTGGCCAACATCACCGACGTGCGCGGTACGGCCTTCATCCGCCGCAGCGGCGATGAAACCGCCAACGGCTGGTTTGAAATCGATTCCACCAGCGTTGACGCACCCGGCCGCGTCGAAGCGCACGTCAACCCGTATTTGATGATTTCCGACCAGGCGCGGGAGCAGGGCGCTACCTGCGCGCGCGAAGAGGAAGCCACCGAAGTGGCGGTGGAGGCTGAAGCAAAAGGCTCGCCTGTGCTCGCCAAGGCCGTCAAGCCCGCCGCCGCGGCCAACCCGGCCATCAAGCCGCTGACTTTCGTGGCCAACCCCAACCTGCCGTCCACAGTGCACACCGCGCAAGGCAAGATCAAGGTTCCGCCGCGCGACCGCTCCGTGATCCGCTTGCCGTCTTACGAGCAGGTCAAGAGCGACGCAGTGCTGTACGCCCACGCCAACCGCGTGCTGCACCTCGAAACCAATCCCGGCAACGCCCGCGCCCTGGTGCAGGCCCACGGCGAGGGCGCCACGGCGCGCGACGTGTGKATCACGCCGCCGCCCATCCCGCTGACCACGGCCGAGATGGACTACGTCTTCGACTTGCCCTACGCGCGCTCACCGCACCCGCGCTACGCCGACGAAAACGGCGGCCATGACGGCGCCACCAAGATCCCGGC
>NZ_JBFUGX010000177.1:0-7158 GCF_056402675.1 Polaromonas sp. P3_C2
GGATGCTGCCCAGCGTCATGCCGCGGTGGCCCAGCACACGCCGCAGGCTGCGGCGCCACGCGGGAATGGGCGGCAGCGGCAGCCCGGGCGCGGCGGAAACGGTCAGGGAAGGAGCGTTCATGGTGATGTCCTAGCGTGTGCGCATGCGGGGGTCGAGCGCGGCGTTGAAGACATCGGCCAGAAAGGTCAGCCCGATGTAGAACACGGCGATGATCAGCACCACGGCCTGCACCACGGGGTAGTCGTTGCGCGAAATGGAGTCCCAGGCGAGCTGGCCCAGGCCCTGCATGGAATAGACCGACTCAATGACGACCGAGCCGCCCAGCATGAAGCCCAGCTCCACGGCCGCCAGGGCCACAACCGGAATGATGGCGTTGC
This sequence comes from Polaromonas sp. P3_C2, assembly GCF_056402675.1. Lineage (NCBI taxonomy): Bacteria > Pseudomonadati > Pseudomonadota > Betaproteobacteria > Burkholderiales > Comamonadaceae > Polaromonas > Polaromonas sp. P3_C2. The sequence continues at coordinate 379 of NZ_JBFUGX010000177.1, forward strand.
GCAAGGCGTGCTTGAACACCACGCGTGCCGGGCTCAGGCCCTTGGCGCGCGCAGTGCGGATGTAGTCTGCGCCCAGCACGTCGAGCATGCCCGCGCGCGTCAGGCGCATCAGCGAGGGCATGGCGTAGTAGCCCAGCGCGACGGCCGGCAACACAAAGTGCTGCCAGGTGGTGTTGCCCGCAACGGGCAGCCAGTGCAGCCCGACGGCGAAGAGCAGGATCAGCGTCAGCGCAAACCAGAAGTTGGGCATGGCCTGGCCGACCACCGCCACCATCAGGGCCAGCCGGTCTATCCAGGTGTCGCGGTAGACGGCGGCCAGCACGCCCAGCGGAATCGCCACCGACACCGCCAGCAGCAAAGACACGGCGCCCAGCTTGAGCGTGATGGGCAGGCGCTCGCCGATGAGTTCCATCACGGTGTTCTGGAAGAAGAACGAACGCCCGAAGTCCAGGTGCAGCGCGCCCCACAGCCAGTCAAAGAACTGGGTGGTGATGGGGCGGTTCAGGCCGTACTGGACGCGCACTTCCTCGACGGCTGCGGCGTTGGCCTCGGCGCCGGCGATGGAGGCCGCCAGGTCGCCGGAAAGGTGCAGCAGCATGAAACTGACGACGGCCACCGTGAGCATGACGCTCAGGGCCACCAGAAAGCGGCGGAATATGTATTGCAGCATGGGAAGGCCCCGGTTGTTGCGTTAGCGGACTGCGCGGGTCAGCCCAGCCGTGCGGCGCACGGCTGGACCATCGTGGCTACTTCCAGCTGGCCTGGCCGAAGCGCGGCAGTTCGTCCGCATGCGCCGTGAATTTGAGGTCCGGCGTGAAGGCGTAGTTGGTGGAATAGGAGAACATGGGCGCCATGTAGGCCTGCTCGCTGATGCGCTGCAGGGCCTGCGCATATTTCTTCTTGCGCTCGGTCTTGTCCACCGTGCTGTCGGCGGTTTTCAGCAGTGCAATCACCTGCGGGTCTTTGGCCGTGTCGTCCGGGCCGCCTTCAAAGTAGTTGCCGACAAACGCGGACGCGTCGTTGATGGAGAACGATCCCCAGGACTGGAAGGTCAGGGGCGCGCGGCCCGAGTAGATTTCGGTGCGCAGCACCGGGTACTGCACAAAATGCAGGCGCGCACGTATGCCCACCTTGCGCAGGTCGCCCACCATGGCTTCGGCATATTCACGCTCGCGGTAAGCCCACAGGTCGGTGTCGAAGCCGTTGGGGTAACCCGCGGCCGCCAGCAGTGCCTTGGCCTTGGCCGGGTCGTAGGTGTACTTCACCTCTTTTTCGGTTTCGCAGCCGAACTGGGTGCGAAAGCACGGCGAATACACCGGCTGGCTGCCGCCGCGCACCAGGCTGTCGGCCAGGCCCTTGCGGTTGATGGCGTGGTTGACGGCCTGGCGTACACGAATGTCCTTGAAGGGCAGGGCCTCCGGCGTGGTGCCGTTGCTGTTGATCGACATGAAACCCACGCGCATGGTTTCACCGCTCAGCACGGTGGTGTTGGGCCTGGACTTGAGCGACTCGGCCTGGTCGGACGGCACGCGCCAGATCCAGTCCACCGCGCCCGTCATCAGCTGGGCCACGCGCGCTTCCGGGTCGCGGATCACCACAAACTTCACCGTGCCGATATTCGGCTGGCCGGCCGGGCTGTCCTTGAAGTAGGCCGTGTTCTTCACCATGGTTACGCCCTGGCCTGGCACCACCGCGGTGATCTTGTAGGCGCCGGTACCAATGGGCGCCTTGCTGTAGCCCTCCAGGCCCACCTTCTTCATGTAAGCGGCGGGATAAATCGGTGTGGGCCCGGCCAGGTAGTCCATCGCGGCCGGAAACGGCGCCTTCAGATTGATGCGGACCTGGTAGTCGCCGAGCTTTTCGACGTTTTTGATCCAGCCCGTGTTCTGGCGCGTGGCGATCTTGGCCTCCGGCGCCGTGACCACATTGAAGGTGTAGGCCACATCGTCGGCGCTGAACTTGTCACCGTTGTGGAAGGTGACACCCTGGCGCAGGGTGACCAGCAACGCGGTGGCGGATTCCCATTTCCAGGCGGTGGCCAGCTGGGGTTTGAACTCACCGGTTTTGGGGTCCCGGTAGACCAGCGTGTCCCAGGCCAGGTTGGCCAGGATCACGCCTTCACGCATGTTGTTGTGGTACGGGCTGACGTTCTCAACCTCGCTGTCCGAGGCGTAAACCAGGGTGTCGTTGGCTTTGCCTGCGTGGGCTGCAGTCAGGCCGGCACCGAAGGCCGCAAGCACAAAACTTTGACGCACCATCGTGGTGAAAAATTGCTTCATAAAAGTCCTTCGTCATGGCGTGGGGAGTGGAGACGGCTCATTCTGCGCAAGAACCAGACCGAAAGACCATTCCATGCATTAGAGAATATGTATGATTGCGTTGCCAAATCGGCAATGCTCTGGCTGCCCATGCCCTGGCAGCTCCGCCATCACCCGACGCCCATGACCCTTTCTCCCCAGGTTGCCCGTCAATTGCAGGACACCGCGCTGCGCTACTTCCTGGAGGTCGTGCGCTGCGGCTCCATCAGCGAAGCCTCCCAGCGCCTGAATGTGGCGGGGTCTGCCATCAGCCGCCACATCGCGCACCTGGAAGACCTGCTGGGTGCAACCCTTTTTGACCGCCATCCCAGGGGCATGGTGCCCAGCGCCGCCGGGGAGATGCTGGCCGTGCACGCGCTTAAATCGGCGCACGACTCGGAGCGGGTGGTGCATGAGATCCAGGCGCTGCAAGGCATGCAGCGCGGGCGGGTGCGCCTGGCCTGCACCGAAGGTTTTGCGATGGAGTTCCTGCCCAAGGCCATAAGCGACTTCATGAAGACGCATCCCGGCATCCAGTTTCACCTGGGTGCGCACCCCCCGGCGGAATGCTCGCGCCGCGTCCTGCATGGCGATGCCGACATCGCCCTCACCATGAGCCGGACTCCCGAAAGCGGCATTCAGGTAGAGCACGTGCAGCCGTCACCGGTGATGGCGGCCATGCGTTACGACCATCCGCTGACCCAGTTCAAGCAGATCAGCCTGAAGCAGCTGCTGGCCTATCCGATCGTGCTGCCGGAAACAAACACCACCGTGCGGCAGCTGTTTGACATCGCCTGCAGCCTGCAGGGCCTGACCGTGTCGCCGGTGCTGACCAGCAACTACGTCAACAGCCTGAACGACTTTTTGCGCCATTACCCGGAAAGCGTCACCATTGCGGGCGAAATATCGGTCCGCTACAAGGTCCAGCGCGGCGAGTTTGCCTGCATACGCCTGCGTGACCGCGGCCTGGATTTGCGCAATGTGGAAGTGCAGACGGCCGCGGGCCGCACGCTGTCGCGGGCGGCGCAGGTCTTTCTGGCGCATTTGAAAACAGAGCTGTCGGGCTCACCGGCCTGAGCTGCCAATTGCCGGGAAGTTTGTGCCGGTTTGCTATCAATACGATAGCTGCTTGCGCCCGATGTTATTGGGCTGGAGCCAATTCTTGTGCCTGAAAACACCTCAAAAGTACCTTGAATGAGGGTGTTGTGGCGGTGTTTGGACGCTACCAAGGTGCTTGCGGCGCGACTATTGGATGAAAAAATGGCCGGTAACCCAATAGCGCTGTGCGCAAGAAGCTATCAAAACAATAGCACCGAAAAATACCAATCCCTTGAATTGTTATTCGATTATTGAGATAAATTAAGAGCGATATATTCTTTTGAGTTTTAACGCTTGCTCCCCACAATGCTTTGATCAGCAATCAAGGAGCAAAGCATGACCACTCTCAGACTCGGCGACACCGCCCCCGACTTCACCCAGGACTCCACCGCCGGCAAGATTTCCTTTCACCAGTGGGCTGGCGATTCATGGGTGGTGCTGTTTTCGCACCCCGCAGACTTCACGCCCGTCTGCACCACCGAACTGGGCAAGACCGCAGCCCTGAGCGGTGAATTTGCCAAGCGCAACGTCAAGCCCATCGCCATCAGCGTGGATGCGCTGGAGTCGCACGGCAAGTGGGTCAACGACATCAACGAGACGCAAAACACCACGGTGAATTTCCCCATCCTGGCCGATGCTGACCGCAAGGTGGCCAACCTGTACGACATGATTCACCCGAACGCCCTGAGCACCGGCCCCACGGCCACCGTGCGCAGCGTATTCATCATTGACCCGAAAAAGGCCATCCGCACCACGTTTACCTACCCCGCCAGCACGGGCCGCAACTTCGACGAGATCCTGCGCGTGATTGACTCGCTGCAGCTAACTGACGGCTACAAGGTGGCCACGCCGGTGAACTGGAAAGACGGCGACGACGTGATCATCGTGCCCAGCCTGCAGGATCCGGCCGAACTTGCCCAGCGTTTCCCCAAAGGTTTCAAGGCGATCAAGCCGTACCTGCGCGTCACACCGCAACCCAATAAGTAATCAGACGGGTTCACGCGAAGTGCGCTTCATCATCGTCCCTGGCTGGCGCGACTCGGGCCCCGGCCACTGGCAAAGCCTGTGGGCCGAACGCCTTAGCAATGCGGTGCGCGTGCGCCAGGACGACTGGATCACGCCTTCGCGCAAGGCCTGGGTGGCCTCGCTGGCCAACACCATCGTGCTGCAGGACGAGCCGGTCGTCATCGTGGCGCACAGCCTGGGCTGCATTGCCACGGCTCACTTGCCGCCTGAGGCGGCAGAGCGTATTCATGGCGCCCTGCTGGTGGCGCCGGCAGACCCGGAGCGGCGTGCCGTGCTGAGCGACTTTGCGCCCGTGCCCTACCAGAAGCTGCCTTACCGCAGCGTGCTGGTGGCCAGCAGCAACGACCCGTATTGCCCGGTGCGCCTGGCGGGTGCCTATGCCCGCGCCTGGGGCAGCGAATTTGTGCGCATGCAGGACGCCGGCCATATCAATGTGGAGTCGGGCCACGGCGAATGGCCGCTGGGCATTGCGCTGTTGCAGTCGCTGGCAGGTGATGCGTCGCTGACGGCGCCCCATCTTGATTTTTCTTCTTTGGCAAATTCTTCGTCTTCTTCTTTTGGGTCCCTGGAAACGGCATGACTTCTTCAAAAATAAAAATAGCCCTTGCAACGCTGGCACTGGCCGCGGGCGCTTCATTCTCCGGCACGGCCTCGGCACAAACGCTTCTGAATGGCTCGTATGACGTGGCGCGCGAGTTTTACAAGGAATACAACGCCGCCTTCATTGCCCACTACAAGAAGACCACGGGTAAAGACATCAAGATTGACCAGTCGCATGGCGGCTCCAGCGCCATCGCGCGTTCCGTGGCTGACGGCCTGGACGCCGACGTGGTGACCATGAACACCTCGACCGACGTGGACTTCCTGGCCGGCGCCGGCGTGGTCGCCAAAGACTGGGCGAAGAAGTTTCCCGACAACGCTTCGCCCACCACGTCGACCATGCTGTTCCTGGTGCGCAACGGCAACCCCAAGGGCATCAAGGACTGGGACGACCTCATCAAGCCCGGCATCCAGGTGATTCTGGTGAACCCCAAAACCGGCGGCAATGGCCGCTATGCCTACCTGGCCGCCTGGGGATACGCGAAGAAGAAGGGCGCCACCGATGCGCAGGCCGCCGAGTTCGTCGGCAAGCTCTACAAAAACGTCCCGGTGCTGGGCAAGGGCGGGCGCGACGCGACCACCGTGTTCCTGCAACGCAATATCGGCGACGTGCTGATCACTTTTGAATCCGAAGTGCTGTCGGTGAACAGGGAGTTTGGCGAAGGCAAGGTGGACGCGGTCTATCCGTCCATCAGCATCGTGGCGGAAAACCCGGTGGCGGTGGTGGAGCGCACCGTGGCCAAGAAGGGCACGGCCGAGCTGGCCAAGGCCTACCTGAACTACCTCTATTCAGACGAAGGCCAGGAGATTGCCGCACGTCATGCATTGCGCCCGCGCTCGCAGGCCATCCTGAAAAAATACGCCAGCACCTTCAAGCCGCTGCAGCTCCTCACGGTGCAAGACGTCTTTGGCAGCCTCGGTGAAGCACAAAAAGTGCACTTCAATGACGGCGGCCAGTTCGACAAGCTGTACACCGTCAAGTAAATAACTGGCCCCCACGTTCGCTCGCTTCGCGTAGCTCTCTGCCCCCCGAGGGGGCTAATTTTCCTAGGGGCGGCCCGTCGGAAAATTGTCCTTCTTCGTTTGACTCCCCGACAGGCCAGTGCTGTTTTTACATGTTTACTCAAACAATTCATCCCTCGTCACTAGCGCAGTCAGTGCCGGGTGTTCCTGCGGGTAGCAAACGCGCCGCAAAACGCGTGCTGCCCGGTTTCCGCCTCACGCTGGGCTACACCGTTCTCTACCTCAGCCTGATCGTGCTGATCCCGATCTCGGCGCTGTTTTTCAAAACCTTCACGCTGAGCTGGGACCAGTTCGTCACCGCGGTGACGTCCCCGCGCGTGCTGGCGTCTTACCGACTCACGTTTGGGGCATCGCTGATTGCAGCACTCGTCAACCTGGTGTTTGGCCTGCTGCTGGCCTGGGTGCTGGTGCGCTACAAATTTCCGGGCAAAAAAATCGTCGATGCGCTGGTGGACCTGCCGTTCGCCTTGCCGACCGCCGTGGCCGGCATTTCGCTCACGGCTTTGCTGGCCGGTAACGGCTGGATAGGCCAGTACCTCGAGCCCATGGGCATCAAGCTGGCGTTCACGCCGGCCGGTGTAGTGATCGCGCTGATTTTCATCGGCCTGCCGTTTGTGGTGCGCACGGTGCAGCCGGTGCTGGAAGACGCCGAGAAAGAACTCGAAGAAGCCGCCACCTCGCTGGGCGCCACGCGCCTGCAGATTTTCACAAAAGTCATCCTGCCGCACATCACACC
>NZ_JBFUGX010000178.1:0-7118 GCF_056402675.1 Polaromonas sp. P3_C2
CGTTCCGACCACCCTGATGTCTGGAAACCACGCCCATATTGAGCGCTGGCGGCGTGAACAACGCCTGGCGCTGACGCAGCGCCAACGCCCGGAATTGGTGCAAATGGCACGGCAGAGTGGGAATTTGAGCGAAAGTGACGAGGCTTTTTTGGCCGATTTGGTCGAAAACCCGGACAAAGACGCTTGAAAAAGCACTGACTTGCTATAATCAAAGGCTTTTCGATCCTCTGGCGGCCACTGCAACCATCTGAACACCCGCGGGTGTTCCATGGATTTGCGGTCTTTAGCGTAGCGCGTGTATGAGCGAAGAAGTTAGATGGAATAAACCATGAATCTGATCCAGACCCTTGAGCAGGAAGAAATCGCCCGCTTGAACAAGACCATTCCCGTTTACGCTCCCGGCGACACCGTGATCGTGAGCGTCAATGTGGTGGAAGGTACGCGTAAACGCGTGCAGGCTTTTGAAGGTGTGGTGATTGCCAAGCGCAATCGCGGCCTCAATTCCAGCTTCATCGTTCGCAAGATCTCTAACGGCGAAGGCGTGGAACGTACGTTCCAGGTTTACAGCCCGCTGATCGCGAAGATTGAAGTCAAGCGCCGTGGTGATGTGCGCCGTGCCAAGCTGTACTACCTGCGTAGCCGCAGCGGCAAATCCGCACGTATCAAGGAAAAGCTGGGCGCCAAGGCTGCCTAAAAGCACCTCCGCCCTGAAAAGCCGCTCTGTCGAGCGGCTTTTTTTTGCCTGCTAACCTCTCACTCCATGAACAACACCCGGCCCCTGCCGAAGTTTGACCCGCGCAGCATCCCGGTGCTGGGTATTGATGACCATCTGGCGGGGGTCCCTTCGGCGCACCTTTCACCGGAGGCCCTGCGCCAGCGTTTTCGGCATCCGCCTGTGTGGACTCCCGAACACAGCGTTGAAAAGACATTCACCGACCGCACGCCTGCGCTGGCTGCGGTGCTGATTCCGCTGGTCATGCGGGACGAGCTGACACTGCTGCTGACGGAGCGGACCACCAACCTGTCCACGCACTCAGGCCAGGTCGCCTTGCCCGGCGGCCGTACGGATGAAACCGACCGCGATGCGGTAGACACCGCGCTGCGGGAAGCGCACGAGGAGGTGGGCTTGCCGCGCGACCATGTGGAGGTGCTGGGCACCTTGCCGACCTACGTCACCGGTACCGCTTTCATCATCACGCCGGTGGTGGCGCTGGTGAGGCCCGGGTTCGTGCTGCAGCCCAATCCGGGTGAAGTCGCAGATGTCTTCGAGGTGCCGCTGGGCTACCTGATGAACCCGGCCAATCATCGCCGCCACGAGATGGAGTTCGACGGCGCCCTGCGCCAATGGCTTTCCATGCCGTACTCAGACCCCTCCGTGGAAGGTGATGGCAACGAGGCCAGGGAGCGTTATATCTGGGGCGCGACGGCCGGCATGCTGCGTAATCTCTATCGTTTTCTGGTGGCTTAGCCCACCACCGTCCAGGCTCACTTCGTGTAGCCTGTTCCCCCCTTCCAGGGGGCGGCGCCKGGGGCCGGCGAAGCCGAAAAATTAGCACACCCCTATCGGGCTCACTTCGTGTAGCCCTTTTCCCCTTGCAGGGGACGGCGCCTACGGCCTGGCAGAGCCAGTTCCGCGGCCCCTGCTCGCACGGGCCCCGCTGGGTTGTGCTAACTGAACTCTTAAACCCAGCATGAGCCGCGGGGCTGGCTATGCCAGACCGCAGGCGGGCGGCCCCCTCGGGGGGCAGCGCATTACACGAAGTGAAAAGCGTGGGGGCCAAGTTATGATTCCTCATGAGCTTTTTTGCCGTTTTGTTTGCACTCATCATCGAACAGGCCCGTCCGCTGGCCCGCGGCAACTGGATTCATGCGGGATTTCGGGGCTGGGCCCGCTGGACCAACCGCAGCCTGGATGCCGGCAAACCGCACCACGGCTGGATCGCATGGACGGTCGCCGTGCTGGTGCCGGCGCTGGTCACCTTCCTGATTCACTGGCTGCTGTGGACCATCAACCCCGTGCTGGCTTTTGCATGGAACGTGGCAATCCTCTATGTCACGCTGGGCTTTCGGCAGTTCAGCCACTACTTCACGGACATACGCGACGCGCTGGATGACGGCGACGAAACGACAGCGCGCGAATTGCTGGCGCAGTGGCGCCAGGTCGATGCGAGCGAGCTTCCGCGCAGCGAAATTGTCCGCCACGTGATTGAATATTCGGTGCTGGCCGCGCACCGCCATGTGTTCGGCGTGCTGGGCTGGTTTTCGGTGCTCGCTGCGCTGGGGCTGGGGCCCGCAGGCGCCGTGCTCTACCGCATGAGTGAGTTCGTTTCACGCTACTGGGCCTATAAAAGAAGGACCGCCGCTGCAGCAGGCGAGGGCGCCAGCACGGCGTTGCAGCTTGCCGCAAGCCGTGCCTGGGGCGTGATTGATTTTGTGCCCGCCCGTGTCACCTCGCTGGGTTTCGCGGTGGTCGGCAGTTTTGAAGACGCCATTGATGCCTGGCGCAACTACACGCACCGGTTTCCGGTTGGCACTCCTTCGGCCTCTGAAAACCGCAACGACGGGATCATCCTGGCTGCCACGTCCGGTGCCGTGAACGTGCGCCTGGGCGGCGAAGCGCTCAAGACCACGTTTTCGGCGGACACCTCGCAAAGTTTCCAGGCGGGTGGCCTGGATGCGGAAGACGGCATCGCCACAGAAGCCACGCCTGGCCGGGAGCCCGAAGTGGCGCACCTGCGAAGCATCGTGGGGCTGGTGTGGCGTTCCGTGGTGCTGTGGATGGTCTTGCTGGCGCTGCTGACCCTGGCACGCCTGCTCGGATGAGCGGCAGCCTGCCTTCCGGGCAATCCTTCTGGAGCCCTGCGGTGCGCGGTCTTGTGCCGTATGTGCCGGGGGAGCAGCCCGGTGTTGCGGACCTGGTCAAGCTCAACACCAACGAGAACCCATACCCGCCATCGCCCCGTGTCGTTGCCGCCATCACGGCCGCGGCGCAAAACGGCCTGCAGCTTTATCCCGACCCGCAGGCCAATGCACTCAGGCGGGCGATTGCCGGCTACCACGGCATAGACACCGGCCAGGTGTTTGCTGGGAATGGTTCGGATGAAGTGCTGGCGCACGCTTTCTGCGCATTTTTCCGCCACGGCCAGCCGCTGTTGATGCCGGATGTCAGCTACAGCTTTTACAGGGTGTACTGCGGGCTCTATGGCATTGAGGCCGGGCTCGTGCCGCTGGATGCGTCCCTGCGCATCCATGTGGCGGATTACACCGCGCCATGCGCGGGCGTGGTGATTGCCAACCCGAACGCGCCCACCGGCACCGGCCTGCCGCTGGCGCAGATCGAGCAACTGTTGCAGCAACAGCCCGAGCGGGTTGTGCTGGTAGACGAAGCCTATGTGGATTTCGGCGGCGAAACCGCCATTGAACTGATTGCGCGTTATCCCAACCTGCTGGTGGTGCACACGCTGTCCAAGTCGCGCTCGCTGGCCGGATTGCGCGTTGGTTTTGCCGCCGGCCAGCGCCACCTGATTGAAGCCCTTGAGCGGGTGAAAGACAGCTTCAATTCCTATCCGCTGGACCGCCTGGCCATCGCCGGTGCCGTGGCGGCTTACGAGGATCGTGCTTATTTTGAAGCGACTCGCACGGCCGTGATCCAGAGCCGTGATCTGTTAAGCCGGCAGCTGCAAGGCCTCGGCTTTGACGTCTTGCCATCGCAGGCCAACTTCCTGCTGGCTCGCCATCCTGGCCACGACGCAGCGGCCTTCGCGGCCGGCTTGCGCGAAAAAAACATCCTGGTGCGCCATTTCAGGCAGCCGCGCATCGACCAGCATTTGCGCATCAGCGTGGGCACGCCGGCGCAGTGTGAGGCGCTGGTGCAGGCCTGCCGCGAGCTGCTCAAGGCCTGACGCTATTGCCCGGACGGGCGCTGCCCGTCAGTTCCCGTCAATATCGGGGTTGCGACAGCTCGGCAAATAGTTCGCTATACAAACGATAGCGGCTTGCGCTGATTCCGTCTGGGCTGGGCCCCGATTTGACCTTTGAAATCACCCCGCAACCCGGCTCATGCAGGTGGGTGCAGTTGTAGAACTTGCAGTCCTGGGCGTGCGCCTTGAGGTCGGGCATGTAGTTGGCCAGCTGCACTGGGTCAATGTGGTGCAGCCCGAACTCCTGAAAGCCCGGCGAATCAATCAGCGCGGTGCTCCTCTGACCGTCCGTCCCGGTATTCACCCAGTACAGCGTGGTACTTGTGGTGGTGTGTTTGCCTGAATTGAGGGCCTGCGATATTTCCGCCGTCAGCACCCGTGCATCGGGCACCAGCAGGTTGGTCAGGCTGCTTTTGCCCGCGCCTGAAGGTCCCAGCACCAGCGTCTTTTTGTCCCGCAGCAAGTCCGTCAGTTCCTGCAGTTCCGGGTGCGGGGCATCGGCCGGCCCGCTTGTCGCTGTTTTGGGCTTGATGGCCAGCGAGAGCATTCTGTAGCCCATGGCCCGGTAGGGCGCCAGCTTGGCCCAGGCGCGCCCGAAAGGCTCGGTGAGGTCGCTTTTGTTAAGGGCGATGATGGGGGTGATACCCTCTGCTTCAGCGGCAATCAACGCGCGGGTCAGCTGGCTTTCCGAAAACTCGGGCTCGGCTGCGATGAGGATCAGCACCTGGTCGAGGTTGGCGGCGAAGGACTTGGTGCGCATCTCGTCCTGCCGGTAAAACAGGTTGCGGCGCTCTTCAATTTTCTCGATGGTGCCTTCGTCTTCGGAAGGCAGCCAGCGAATGCGGTCTCCCACCACGGCCTGGCTTTTCTTGCCGCGCGGGTGGCAGATGAGGCGTTCGCCGGTGTCGGTTTCTACCAGCACATGGCGGCCAAAACCCGCCACCACCAGCCCGGGCCGCGTGCCTGCGACGGGCGCGGCGGCAGGGCGTGCCGGTTTGCTCAAGCCAGCAAGGCGTCAACCTTCGACGCACAGAAAAAGTCACTGACTGAAACACCATCGACGTCATGCGTGTTGAAACGCACGGTGCATTTGCCGTAGCTCACGGCCAGGTCGGGGTGATGGTCTTCGGCATTGGCAATGAAAGCCAATGCGTTGACGAAGGCGATGGTCTCGTAGTAGTTCTTGAAGCTGTAGGTTTTTTCCAGCGAACCGTCGATCAGGCGCCAGCCCAGGGCCTGCTCGCCATTGAGCTTGCTCAACTGGGTGACGATTTCCGTGGCGCTCAGGGCGCGGCGGTTTTGGTGGATCGGGTTGCTCATGTCGCGGTGCTTTCAACAGAAGGAATCATGCGGCCCAGCCGTTCGGAGGCGGGCGGATGCGAATAGTAAAACTTCACAAATACCGGGTCGGGCGTGAGGGTGCTGGCATTGTCCTGGTAGAGCTTGAGCAGGGCGCTCTGCAGGTCTTTGCCGTCGGTTTGCGCCACGGCATAGGCGTCGGCCTCGAACTCGTGTTTACGCGAGAACTGCGCAAACACCGGCGAGATGAAGAAGCTGAAGAGCGGCACCACCAGCAAAAAGAGCAGCAGCGCCAGGGCGTCATTGGCGCCGGTGAGGTTGGGCCGCACGCCCAGGCCGGTATAGAACCAGACCTGTGACGACAGCCAGCCCAGCAAGGCGAAACCGGCCAGGCTCATGGCAAACATCAAGACGATGCGTTTGATGATGTGCTTGTGCTTGAAATGGCCCAGCTCATGCGCGAGCACGGCGTCAACTTCACCGGGGTTGAGCTGTTTGAGCAGGGTGTCGTAAAACACCACGCGCTTGGCCGCGCCGAAGCCGGTGAAATAGGCATTGGCGTGGGCCGAGCGTTTGCTGCCGTCCATCACGAAGAGGCCTTTGGCCGCAAAGCCGCAGCGCTGCATCAGGGCTGTCACGCGCGCCTTCAGTGTCTCGTCTTCGAGCGGTTTGAACTTGTTGAACATCGGCGCGACGACGGTGGGGTAGAGCACCAGCACCAGCAGGTTAAAACCCATCCAGGCACCCCAGGCCCACAGCCACCACAGGCTTCCCGCGCTGCCCATCAGCCACAGGATGAGCGCCACGATGGGCAGGCCGATGACGATGCCGACCAGCGTCGACTTCACCAGGTCGGCCAGCCAGAGTTTCAAGGTCATCTTGTTGAAGCCGAAACGCTCTTCGATGCGGAAGGTGCTGTACAGGGTGAAGGGCAGGTCGAGCAAACCGCTGATGAGGCCAAAAGCGGCCAGCAGGGCCAGTTGCGGCACCAGCGCGCCCCAGGCGGCCAGGCCGGAACCGGCGATTGCCTGGTTCAGCGTGTCGATGCCGCCCAGCAGCGTCCAGCCCAGCAGCACGGCGGCGGCGAAAGCCATCTCCAGCATGCCGAAGCGTGCCTTGGCGATTGTGTAGTCGGCTGCCTTCTGGTGCGCCTGCAGCGAAATGGTGGCCGAGAAGGCGGCGGGCACCGCGTTCCGGTTCCGTGCCACATGGCGGATCTGCCGCGAAGCCAGGTAGAACTTCGTGAGCAGCCCCAACACCAGAAAGGCGGAAAACACCCCGGTGAAAACAAGCGAATAGTCGGTCATGGCTGGCAGTTTAGGCGATCAGCGAGAATCGCAAGATGCCTGAAACTGAACCCCTACTTAAAAAATCAGACCAGAACCTCGTCTGGCTGGACTGCGAAATGACCGGCCTCGACCCGGAAAAAGAGCGCCTGATCGAGATCGCCGTCATCGTCACAGGCCCGCAACTCACGCCGCGCATTGAGGGCCCGGTTCTGGCGATCCACCAGACCGACGAGTTGCTGGACCAGATGGACAACTGGAACAAGGGCACCCATGGGCGCAGCGGCCTGATCGACAAGGTCAAGGCCAGCACCGTGGACGAGGCAGATGCCGAAGCGCAGATTCTGGCTTTTTTGGCCCGATACGTTCCCAAGGGTGTTTCACCGCTGTGCGGCAACACCATCAGCCAGGACAGGCGCTTCCTGGTCAAGTACATGCCCAAACTCGAAGCCTTCCTGCACTACCGCAACGTTGACGTCAGCACCTTCAAGGAACTGGCCAAGCGCTGGAGTCCCGAGGTTTACAGCGCCTTCAAAAAGCGCCAGAGCCACACCGCCCTGGCCGATGTGCACGAGTCGATTGACGAACTTGAGCACTATCGGCAACACTTCCT
>NZ_JBFUGX010000179.1:0-7033 GCF_056402675.1 Polaromonas sp. P3_C2
GCTCATAGGCGTCGCCGGTGCGCACGCCGTAACCGGTGATGACCTTGTCACGCTCCAGCCGCTCTATGCGGGCCTGCACTGCCGTGCGCGACAGGCTCACCTTGCGGGCGAGCAAGGCCACCGGGCAACGCGCGTTTTCACGCAGCTCGCTGAGCAATATCTGGTCTATGGCGTCAAGGTTCATGCGTTGGGGTGGGCCGCGCCCTGTTATGGGAGATGAATAGTCAAATAGAAGGTAGAAATCTTCTATTTGTCTAAATTATGGCTTCTATTTGTATAAATTGATACTACCAACCGCCGGTACTGCGTTCCACAATCACTCAACGCCCCTCGCTTGGAGGGGCCCCCAAAGGAGCTGATATGAAAAAAATCATGGTGGTAGGCGCAGGCAAAATCGGCTCAACCATTGCCGCCCTGCTGGGCGCCAGCCAGGACTATGCGGTCACGGTGGTGGATGCATCACAGGCCGCACTGGCAGGCATGAAGGCCAGCGCCGGGGTTCAATTAAAAGTGCTGGACGTCACCGACCCTGTCGCCCTGCGCGCGGAGCTTGAAGGGCAGTTTGCGGTGCTCAGTGCGGCGCCGTTTCATCTCACCACGTCCATTGCCGAAGCTGCCGTGGCAGCCGGTGTGCACTACCTGGATCTGACCGAAGACGTGGCCAGCACGCGGCGCGTACGTGAACTGGCCGCCACCGCGCGCTCGGCGCTGATCCCGCAGTGCGGCCTGGCGCCGGGCTTTGTGTCCATCGTGGCGGCCGACCTGTGCCGGCGGTTTGACAGCCTGCACAGCGTGCGCATGCGCGTGGGCGCCCTGCCCCAGTACCCGTCGAACGCGCTGAACTACAACCTGACCTGGAGCACCGACGGCGTCATCAACGAGTACTGCGAGCCCTGCGAAGCCATTGTGGAAGGCGTGCTGCGCGAGGTGCCGCCGCTGGCCGAGCACGAGGAGTTTTCGCTCGACGGCGTGACCTACGAGGCCTTCAATACTTCAGGCGGCTTGGGCACCTTGTGCGAGACGCTTCAAAGCAAGGTCACCAACCTCAACTACAAGACCATCCGCTACCCCGGCCACGCGGCCATCATGAAGGCCCTGCTCAACGACCTGCGCCTGCGCGACCGCCGCGGTGTGCTCAAGGACATCCTGGAAAACGCCCTGCCCACGACGATGCAGGACGTGGTCATCGTGTTCGTCACCGTGAGCGGCCAGCGCGAGGGCCGGCTGATGCAGGAGACCTACGCCCACAAGGTATACAGCCATGTGGTCGGCGGCGTGCTGCGCAGCGCGATCCAGATCACCACGGCGGCTGGTATTTGTACGGTGCTGGACTTGCTGGCTAACGGGCGGTTGCCTGCGAAGGGGTTTGTGCGGCAGGAAGATATTGCTTTGGGGGATTTTCTGGCCAACCGGTTTGGTGGGGCTTATGCGCCTTTGGTGGAGCGGGTCGCGGCTTGAGTTTTTTTAGGAAACAGGCGTTTTGATTAATTAGGGCGAGCGCTAGCAGCTATTGAATTGATAGCGGCTTCTTTTTGGGTTGTTGTTGGTTTGATGGGCGCGCGCTTTGCTGAGAGCTGCTGGCCGGGGGGTTGCCCGGCCAGCTACCGTCAGCAAAGAGCGCCTAGGCCAAGACAAGCCTGACCTGCAAAAGCCACCTACGACATCTCCGGCGCAATCATCTCCGCATACTCATAAAGCGCCTCAAGCACCACCTGCCCCTTCGCATCCGCCGTTTCCGCCAACACATCTATCTCGGCAAACAGCGCATCCACATTCCGCGCCCCGCCCTCACCCTCCAGCAGGCGCGCAGCGCGGTGCGCCTCCCAGCGTTCCGCGTCTTCGGGCGACAGGGTCTCGGCAAAGTTGCGTGCCCGGTAACGAAACACCAGCTCCCCGAGTCGTTCGTCGTCAAAGCCGATGCGGGCGTGGGCCAGCTCGGCGGGTGACAAGGCGCGCAACTGGTTCAGGCGGCGGCGGTCGGTGTTGTTGATGAAGCCGCCGTACAGGTCTTCGTCGACATCCGGCGTGGGCTCTTTGGGCCGCTGGAAGACTTCGGGCCAAATGGCGCTCATGTCGGGCAGGCTGGCCGCTTTCTCGGCGTTGGCCAGGGCTGCGGGGATGTCTACATTCCATTTGGCCGCCATCTCCGGCGACAGCGTGGCGAGCTTGCGCACGACCATGGGTGACTTGTTCAGGTGAACCGATTTGATGGGCAGGCGCAGCACACCTTCGGGCAGCTCGGCCGATTTGCTGAAGAGGCGTTGCCGCAGCGTGGCAACGTCGAGCAAAGGCAGCTCACTCGGGTCTTGCGACAAGTCCCAGGCCAGCAGCTCGTTCTTGTTCGTCGGATGCGTTGCCAGCGGCCACATGACGGCCAGGCAGCCGCGCTCTGGCGGGAACATGCCCGAGACGTGCAAAAACGGCTGGGCCGTTTGCGGGCTGGTGGGCAGGCCCAGCTCTGCGGCCACGCGGTCTTTTTTATGCAGGCCCAGGCAAAAATCAAAGAGCTTGGGTTGCGCTTTGCGGATCAGGCGGGCCAGCGCGATGGTGGCGCGCACGTCAGACAGGGCGTCGTGCGCCGACTCGTGCATGAGGCCGTTGGCACGCGCCAGGTCTTCGAGCTTGAAGCTGGGGCGTACGGCGCTGGCGTCGTCCGGCCTGCGTTCATCGGGCTTGAGCGGCCAGGCGATGCCTTCGGGCCGCAGCGCATAGGCCATGCGCACGACATCGAGCAGATCCCAGCGGCCGCAGTCGTTTTGCCATTCGCGCGCATACGGGTCAATGAGGTTGCGCCAGAACAGGTAGCGCGTGACTTCGTCGTCGAAGCGGATGGTGTTGTAGCCCACGCCGATCGTGCCGGGCTCGGCCAGCACGGCTTCGATCTGCGCGGCGAATTCGTGCTCGGCCACACCACGCTCCATGCACAACTGGGGAGTGATGCCGGTGAGCAGGCAGGACTCTGGATTGGGCAGGTAGTCGTTGGCCGGCTTGCAATAAATCATCAGCGGCTCGCCGATTTCATTGAGCTCTGCGTCGGTGCGAATGCCGGCAAACTGCGCGGGCCGGTCACGGCGCGGGTTGATGCCGAAGGTTTCGTAGTCGTGCCAGAGGAAGGTGTGGGGCATGAAGAACTCGAAGTAGGTAATTAGAGCAAGGGGGAAAACAGCCGCGCCGTGGCATCGAGCAGGCGCATCAAAAAATTCTGGGGGCGATGTGCGCGCACAGGCGCGGCGCTGAGCAGGTCGGTTTCAAACTGCGCAGCGAGCGGCCCTGCCAGCGCGGGGCCGTAGACCACGGCCATCACTTCAAAGTTGAGGCGAAAACTGCGGTTGTCGAAATTGGCGGTGCCGACCATGGCACAGCTGTCGTCGACGACCAGTGTTTTGGAGTGCAGCATGCGGGCCTTGTACTCCCAGACCTTGACACCGGCAGCGATCAGTTCGTCGAAGTAGGAGCGCGCCGCGGCGCTGACAATAAAGCTGTCGCTGCGGCGCGGCACCAGCAGGCGCACGTCGACGCCGCGCAGCGCGGCGCTGGTCAGCGCCATCAGCGCGGGCTCTCCCGGCACGAAGTAAGGCGTGGTCAGCCAGGCGCGCTGGGTGGAGGCATTGATGGCGGCCAGGTGCATGCGGTGAATCGGCTCCAGCATGTTGTCCGGCCCGCTGGTCACCACCTGCACCGGAATGTCGCCGGCTTCTTCGTCGGGCACCAGGAGGGGCAGCAGGTGCGGAAGGGTCCCGTCCGTGTCGGCTATCGATTCGCCGGTGGCGTAGGTCCAGTCTTCCAGGAAGGTGGTCTGCAGCCATCGCACCGCGCTGCCTTCAATGCGCAGGTGCACATCATGGTAGGCATCGGCGCGGGTACGCCGGTCTTCTTCATCGGTGATGTTGACGCCGCCCGTGAAGCCGACGCGGCCGTCGCAGACGACGATCTTGCGGTGGGTACGGTAGTTGGTCACCGGGCGCAGGCGGCGGCCTATGCGGGTATCGTGAAAGAACGCAATCTCGACGCCGGCAGCCTCCAGTGGCGCCAGAAACCGGCTCCCAAGCCGCTTGGAGCCGAGCGCATCGACCAGCAGCCGTACCTTGACGCCCTGCTCAGCCCTTTCGGCCAGCAGGTCACGCAGGGCAGTGCCGATGCGGTCGGGCTCAAAAATATAGTACTCGAGGTGCACATGATGGCGGGCGTCGCGGATCGCGTCGAAGATGCTGTCGAAGGTATGCGCACCCCCTGAAAGCAGCTGGACGCCGGTAGCACTGGACACCGGAAGACCGCAGGCGGCGGTTCCCAGGGCGGTCATCTGCCGCAGGGCCGGAGGTGCTCTTTCGGCCACGCCCTGCAACTGGGCCAGATCGGCATCGCCACGCGCGCCGGCGCGGCTGCGCAGCCGCTTGAGGCGCTGCTTTTTGAGGCGCTGGGGACCGAGGAAGTAGTAAATCACGAAGCCGGCAAACGGCAGCAAGGCCAGCGACAGGATCCAGCTCATGGTGGAGACCGGCGCGCGCTTTTGCATCACGATCCAGACCGACAGCACGGCAATGTAGGCACTCCATGCCAGGGAGAGGCCGGTTTTCCATTCTGAGCTGAGTTCGGGAAGGGTCAAGGCGGGGCGTCTTTTGTTTTAGGAAGCGCGGGTGAAATGAAAAAAGGCCGATAGCGTGATGCTACCGGCCTTTTTTGGGTGCGCGGAACTATCCGCTCCGCTGGATTGGTGGATCCGCGAAATGGTCAGTTGGTCTCTGCCGCTTCGGCTTCCGGCTTGGCTTTGCCTTCCTTCTTGGGCAGCGGCTGGATGTCGAGCTGGACTTCCCCGGTCTCAACGCCCTTCTCGTCCGTCGTGACCTTCATGTCCACCGTCAGGCGGCCACCGTCGGTCAGCCGGCCAAACAGCAGCTCGTCGGCCAGCGCACGGCGGATCGTGTCCTGGATCAGGCGCTGCATCGGGCGGGCACCCATCAGCGGATCAAAGCCCTTCTTGCCGAGGTACTTGCGCAACGTGTCGGTGAAGGTGACTTCCACCTTCTTCTCGGCAAGTTGCGTTTCAAGCTGCAGCAGGAATTTGTCGACCACGCGCAGGATGACGGTTTCGTCCAGTGCCTTGAAGCTGACAGTCGCGTCCAGGCGGTTGCGGAACTCGGGCGTGAACAGGCGCTTGATGTCGGCCATCTCGTCGCCGGACTCGCGCGGGTTGGTAAAGCCGATGGTCGCCTTGTTCATCGTCTCGGCACCGGCGTTGGTGGTCATGACGATGATGACGTTGCGGAAATCGGCCTTGCGCCCGTTGTTGTCCGTCAGCGTGCCGTGGTCCATGACCTGCAGCAACACGTTGAAGATGTCCGGGTGCGCCTTTTCGATCTCGTCAAGCAGCAGCACGGCGTGCGGCTTCTTCGTGATGGCCTCGGTCAGCAGGCCACCCTGGTCAAAACCGACGTAACCCGGAGGTGCGCCAATCAGGCGGCTCACGGCGTGGCGTTCCATGTACTCGGACATGTCGAAGCGGATCAACTCGATGCCCATGATGTAAGCCAGTTGCTTGGCAGCTTCCGTCTTGCCGACGCCCGTGGGGCCGGAGAACAGGAAGGAGCCGATCGGCTTGTCGTCCTTGCCCAGGCCGGAGCGCGCCATCTTGACGGCCGAGGCCAGCACTTCAAGGGCCTTGTCCTGGCCGAAGACCACGCTCTTCAGGTCGCGCTCGAGCGTCTGCAGCTTGCCGCGGTCGTCGTTGGAGACATTGGCGGGCGGGATGCGGGCGATCTTGGCGACGATCTCTTCGACCTCAGCCTTGGTGATGATCTTCTTGCGTTTGGACGCGGGCAGGATACGCTGGGCAGCGCCGGCTTCATCGATCACGTCAATGGCCTTGTCGGGCAGATGGCGGTCGTTGATGTACTTGGCGCTGAGCTCGGCAGCWGCCTGCAGGGCSGCCACGGCGTACTTGACGCTGTGGTGCTCTTCRAAGCGCGACTTCAGGCCCTTGAGGATGTCSACSGTTTCCTGCACGGTAGGCTCGACCACATCGACCTTCTGGAAGCGGCGCGACAGGGCCGCATCTTTTTCGAAGATGCCGCGGTATTCGGTGAAGGTGGTCGCGCCTATGCACTTGAGCTGGCCGCTGGACAGCGCCGGCTTGAGCAGGTTGGACGCATCCAGCGTGCCACCCGAGGCCGCACCGGCACCGATCAGGGTGTGGATTTCGTCGATAAAGAGGATGCCGTTGGGTTTGTCCTTCAGTGCCTTGAGCACGCCCTTCAGGCGTTGTTCGAAGTCACCGCGGTACTTGGTGCCGGCCAGCAACGCGCCCATATCGAGCGAGTACACATTGGCTTCGGCCAGGATCTCGGGCACGTCTTTTTGCGTGATGCGCCAGGCCAGGCCCTCGGCAATCGCGGTTTTACCCACACCGGCCTCACCGACCAGCAACGGATTGTTCTTGCGGCGGCGGCAGAGAATCTGAATGACGCGCTCGACTTCATACTGGCGGCCGATCAGCGGATCGATTTTGCCGTCCCTGGCGAGCTGGTTCAGGTTGACGGTGAATTGCTCAAGCGGTGAGGCTTTTTCGTTCTTCTCGCCGCCCTCTTCGTTCTCGGCGGCGCTCTCGCCAGCCTTGGCTGGTTCGGGCGGGTCGCTCTTCTTGATGCCGTGTGCAATGAAATTCACCACGTCCAGGCGGGTTACGCCCTGCTGGTGGAGGTAATACACGGCGTGTGAATCCTTTTCACCAAAAATGGCGACCAGCACATTGGCGCCGGTGACTTCCTTCTTGCCATTGCCGGTGGACTGTACGTGCATGATGGCGCGCTGGATCACGCGCTGGAAGCCCAGCGTGGGCTGCGTGTCGACATCGTCGGTGCCGGCGACCTGCGGGGTGTTGTCCTTGATGAAATTGGCCAACGACTTGCGCAAGTCGTCCACATTGGCTGAGCAGGCGCGCAATACCTCGGCTGCACTGGGGTTGTCCAGCAAGGCAAGCAAGAGATGCTCAACGGTGATGAACTCGTGGCGCTGCTGACGCGCCTCGACAAACGCCCTG
>NZ_JBFUGX010000180.1:0-7020 GCF_056402675.1 Polaromonas sp. P3_C2
GCCGTCCACCGGCGCCGTACTGCTTGCCGACCTTGGCTGCGGTGCCCGCGCCACGGCCAGATCGATCGTGAAAAATCGCAAGCACAGCACCGTGGACGCCGTCACGCTGGTGGCGCGGCAAATCATCCAGGGCGCCGGGCTCAACCAGGCCGCCGCCTTACCCAACCAGGTTCGTTTTCATCTGGCCGATTACGTGGACACAGGCTTGCGTTCAGGCGCGTACGACGGCGTTTACGCCCTGGAAAGCGCTTGCCACGCGCCGGGAGCCGACAAGCGGGCACTGGTACGGGAAGCTGCACGCCTGCTGCGGCCTGGCGGCACGCTGGTGATCGCCGATGCCTTGCGGCGCAACAACAAGCCCCTGCCGGGGTTCATGGAGCGCATCTATGGGCTTTGGTGCCGTCACTGGGCGGTCAACGAACTGGCCGAGAAACAGGCGCTGCACACAGCGCTTGCAAGCCAGGGCTTCACCGACATCCGGTTCCAGGACATCAGCCTGCGGCTGGCGCCCAGCGCATTGCAGATACCTCTGTTTGCCACCCGCTTTGCCTTGCGTGAACTCTGGCGGGCCCGCTTTCGCCTGTCGCCGCTGCGCCGCGGCCATATAGTGGCTTCCTACGCGGCCTTCCTGCTGGGCATGTGGCTGCCGGGTTTTGGCTACTACATGGTCACCGCGCGCAAACCAGCGGATAAGCAGGCATCGAACTAAACCTGTCAATACACCCATGACCGCAGAACAAAACAAGCCAACAGTTGATCTCGCTGCGCACGATCGCATACCCGCGCCGAAAGAGGGATTTGCGTCTTCGGACGGCTTGCCGTTTTCAGGCTGGACGCCTTTTCTTGCCGGAGCGCTGAGCGGGCTGGTCCTGCGCCTGGTGTTTTCCGGAAAACCGGGGAGTGCACTGTCGGCCATGGCGGCCGGTTTTGTCTGGTTTGCACCATTTGCCGTAGGAGCCATCACGGTGTACGTGGCCGAGCGGCACAAGCGCAGGGGCTTTTCCTATTACCTTTTTGCACCGGCGCTGGCAACCTTCGTGTTTGTGCTCGGCAGCCTGGCCATCCTGATAGAGGGGGTGATTTGCGCCATCGTCATCCTTCCGCTCTTCACCGCCGTCGGCATGCTCGGCGGTGTGGTCATGGGCCTGGTTTGCCGCATGACCAATTGGCCCAGGCAAGCGGTCTATAGCATCGCCGCGTTGCCACTGCTGGTGGCGATGGCATTTCCACAAAACCAGGTAGAGCGCATCGGCAGCGTGGAGCGCAGTGTGCTCATACAGGCAACTTCTGCTGAAGTTTGGCAGCAGATCAACAACGCACGCGATATCGCGCCTGCAGAGGTTCAGCATGCCTGGGCCTATCGCATAGGCGTTCCGCTTCCGGTTAGCGGCATCACGACCGACACGGCTGAAGGCCCCATACGAAAAAGCACCTGGGGCAAAGGCGTTCATTTTGACGAGGTGATACGACAGTGGGAGCCGCAGCGGCATGTGCGCTGGACCTACCGTTTCGCAGAAGATTCATTTCCCGCAGGCGCGCTGGACGACCACGTGAAAGTGGGCGGCGCTTATTTTGATCTGCGCGACACCTCCTACACATTGACGCCCGAAGAAGGCGGTACACGCCTGCACATTCGCGTGAGCTATCGCATCAGCACGGATTTCGACGCGTATGCGAACTGGGTGGCCCAACGCCTGCTTGGCAATTTTTCAGAAGTGATCCTGGACATGTACAAGGCACGCAGTGAACATGCCGGGAACGCAGCGCTGTCTTGACTGCTACCGTACCGGCCCGGCCACTACGGCGTGCTGCATGACCACCGCACGCACACCATCGACGACCTTTGCCATGCGGCGGTAGTCCAGCCTGTCTGCGGTGTCCTGCGGCGTGTGATAGGCCTTGTTCCGGTAGAAAGCCGTATCGGTGACCATCATTCCCACATAGCCTTCGTTCCAGTAATTGAGATGGTCTGAAAAATCGACCCCCACCACGAAACCCGGCGCGTTGATGGAATACACCGGCAGGTCGGAGGCCGACTTCATCGCCGCCTTGACCTGGCGCGCGATGTCGCCGTCCTGGTAGAAACCCACCAGTGAAATGAAATTTCCGGTAGTGGGGTAGATCGCATTGAGAAGCCGCACAGGATGGTCCTGGCTTCCCGGCTCATCACTGAAGTAGCCGATGCACTCGAGCGACAACATGAGGGATGCGCGCTTGCCGGACTCTGCGAGAGACCGGGCGTGAATGGCGCTGCCCATGTAAGGTGTGCGGAAAAAAGGAGGCTCTTCATTCGTGTAGATCACCAGTTCCACCCGCTGGCGGAAAGTTTGCCCCTTGAGCAAGCGCACCAGCTCAACGAGGCCCGCCACGCCGCTGGCATTGTCGTCCGCGCCGGGCTGCTCACCAGCCACGTCATAGTGCGCGCCCACCACCATCACCTCAGGTGTATCAGGACCCAGCTTCACAACCAGGTTGCGGTAGGACCTGCCTCTGGCCCTGAAGCGCTGGCTCTCCACCTGAAGGCCCAATCCGGAAAGCTGTGACTCCAGATAAACGGCAGCACCTTCAAGCCGGGTTCCGTTATCGAACGTGCGGTTCGGAAAATCGGTGGAGAGTTTGTAGACCAGTTGCTTCAGTCTCGCGGCGGATGCCGTTTGCGAAGCAGGCGCTGGCGTCTCGCCAGCCGGCACAAACGGCTGGGTCAACCGGTACCAGGCATAGCCTGCCGCGGCGCCAGCCATCAGCAAGGGCAGGACGACACCAGCGACGAGGATTTTCCAGCCCCGCCTCACACACAGCCCCATCGCAGGGAAAATGGAGCCGGCTTAATGTGCCTTGTCCCAGTTGAGCCCAACGCCAATCTCCGCCAGCAACGGCACTTTCAGCTCAGCGACGCTGGCCATCAGGCGCGGGATCTCGGTACGCAGCCACTCGACCTCTGCCTCCGGCACTTCAAACACCAGTTCGTCGTGCACCTGCATGATCATTTTGGTGGCGCGCTTTTCTTCGTCAAGCACCTGCTGCACCTTGTTCATGCTGAGCTTGATCAGGTCGGCCGCCGTGCCCTGCATGGGCGCGTTGATGGCCTGCCTTTCCGCGGCCTTCTTGCGTGGCCCGTTGCCGCCGGTGATTTCCGCCAGGTACAGCTGCCGGCCAAATACGGTTTCGACGTAGTGGTGTTCCCGGGCAAACGCCACGGTCTGGTCCATGTAGTTCTTGACGCCGGGATAGCGCTGGAAATACTTGTCGATGTAGGCCGCCGCGGCCTTGGTTTCGATGYCGAGGTTGCGCGCCAGCCCGAAACTGCTCATGCCGTAAATCAGGCCGAAGTTAATGACCTTGGCGTAGCGGCGCTGCTCGCTGCTGACCTGGTCGACCGCCACCCCGAACACCTCGGCGGCCGTGGCACGGTGCACGTCCAGGCCGTCGGTGAAGGCGCGCAGCAGCGCTTCATCGCCGCTCAGATGCGCCATGATGCGCAGCTCGATCTGCGAATAGTCAGCGCTGGCGATCACGCTGCCTGCAGGCGCGATAAAGGCCTCACGTACGCGCCGGCCTTCTGCCGTGCGAATGGGAATGTTCTGCAGGTTGGGGTCGTTGCTGGAAAGCCGCCCCGTGACCGCGACGGCCTGCGCGTAATGCGTGTGCACGCGGCCGGTACGGGGCAACGCCAGCTGCGCGAGCTTGTCGGTGTAGGTACCCTTGAGTTTGCTCAGCGAGCGGTGCTCCAGCAGCTTGGCAGGTAGCGGGTAGTCTTCGGCCAGCTTTTCCAGCACCTCCTCGTCGGTGCTGCGTGCGCCACTGGGGGTTTTCTTGATGACCGGCATGCCGAGCTTGTCGAAAAAAATCTCGCCGAGCTGCTTGGGACTGCCCAGGTTGAAGGGCTGACCGGCGATCTCATAGGCCTCGGCTTCCAGCTGAATGATGCGCTGGCCCAGCTCGTGGCTCTGCGCGGCCAGCGTGGGCGCATCGATCATCACGCCGTTGCGCTCAATGCGGTACAGCGTTTCGCTGCTCTGCATCTCCAGCTCATAGATAAAGCGCAGTTTCTCGTTGGCCTCCAGCCGCGGCCACAGCACACGGTGCACGTCCAGCGTCTGGTCGGAGTCTTCACAGGAGTATTCGGCGGCCTTGGCGATGTCGACCTGGTTGAACTTGATCTGGTGCGCGCCCTTGCCGCAAAGGTCTTCATAGTTGATACCGCTGCGGCCCACATGCCGCTCGGCCAGGCTGGCCAGGCCGTGCGGCTTGGTCACTTCCAGCACATAGCTTTGCAGCATGGTGTCGTGCGCATAGCCCTGCACTTCCACACCGTGGTTGGCAAACACATGGCGGTCATATTTGACGTGCTGGCCCAGCTTGGCTTTGCTCGGGTTTTCCAGCCAGGGTTTCAGGCGCGCCAGCACATCGTCGCGCGGCAGCTGGGCGGGTGCATCAGGGTAATCGTGTGTGAGCGGAATGTAGGCTGCCTCGCCGGGCGTGACGCTGAAACTCAGGCCGACGATTTCCGCCAGCATTTCGTCGAGCGAGGTGGTTTCGGTGTCCAGCGCTACCAATTCGGCCGCTTCGATCTTTGCCAGCCAGCGGTCAAACGCTTCCCAGGTCAGCACCGTGTCGTAGTTCAGGTTGCTGGCACGTTCAGCCGGTGGCGTATCGGTCAGGGGCGCTTCGTCAAACAGGCCCGGCGAATCCGAACGGCCGCCTGGACCGCCGGCGGGTGCGGGCTTGTGCCTGCCTTCAGGTCCGCCAATCAATTCCGGCGGTGTGCTTTCGATTTCGATCTGCTTGACCAGGCCTTTGAAGCCGTACTTTTCATAAAAGGCTTTCAGGGGTTCCGTCTGCTGGCCGCCGATGGTGATGGCATCCAGGGCGGGCAGGCCGGGGATGTAGCCGTCCAGTTCRCAGTCCTTCTTGATGGTCAGCAGCTCACGGCCTTTGGGCAGCCAATCGAGTGACTGGCGCAGGTTCTCACCCACCACGCCCTTGATCTCGCCGGCGCGTGCCACCAGCGCATCGAGCGAGCCGTATTCGAGAAGCCACTTCACGGCCGTCTTGGGGCCGACCTTGGGCACGCCGGGCACGTTGTCGACCGCGTCGCCGACCAGTGCCTGGTAATCGACCATGAGCCGCGGCGGTACGCCGAATTCAGCCTCCACCCCGGCCAGGTCGCGCCGGCGGTCGTTCATGGTGTCGATGACGGTGATGTTTTCGTCGACCAGCTGGCTCAAGTCCTTGTCGCCGCTGGAGATGATGACTTCGATCCCCTGAGTTGAAGCCATGCAGGCGAGCGTTCCGATCACGTCGTCGGCCTCCACGCCGGGGACGTCCAGCACTTTCCAGCCCAGCAGGCGCACTACTTCGTGGATGGGTTCGACCTGGCTACGCAGGTCGTCGGGCATGGGTGAGCGCTGGGCCTTGTATTCAGGGTACAGCGCGTCGCGAAATGTCGGCCCTTTGGCATCGAACACGCAGGCAGCGAAGTCAGCGCGCACGTCCTTGCGCAGCTTTTGCATCATGTTGACCATGCCGCGTATGGCACCGGTCGCCGGACTGGCCGGGTCGCCCGGGTTGGCGCGCAGGTCGGGCATGGCATGAAAGGCGCGGTACAGGTAGCTGGAGCCGTCCACCAGCAGCAGTGTTTTTTTGTCGGTACTCATGAAGCCGATTGTCGGGGATATCGGCCCGCCGCTGCCCGCGGCGCCGATAGCGCCCGGCGCTGGCCTGTGGGGAAGCTTTCCGCCTACAGCCGCAGCCCCCTTATTACGACATATCGGGCTTTCTCGGCTGGGCTCCGCAGCCTACAATGCAGGCATGAACCACGCTTTCCGCCCTCTTCTTGCCGCCGCGTTTGCGGTGCTGCCGCTGGCTGCGGCCATGGCTCAAGCGCCTGCACAAAACGCAGTGCCGCCCGTGACCGCGGAGGCCCCGGCGCCTGCAGGCCGGCCGGACAAGGCAATCCAGCGCATTCGCACTGAAGACGCGGGCAGCCGGATCGACGAACTCCGTGTGGGCGGCGAAACGCAGCAAATCCTGGTCCAGCCCAAAGTCGGCGGTGCGGCTTACGAAATCAAGCCCGCAGAAGGCGCCCGGGGCACCGCCCCCGCGTCGACCAACAACGACACCAACGGCTCACGCGTCTGGAACGTGCTGAAGTTCTGATTTTCGCAGCTCCACGTACTCCAAGAACTCCAGGATCCAGTTTCAGGCATGGCCGTATATACCGAAGTCTCGTTTGACGAGGCTGCAGCGTTCTTGAACGCCCTGAATCTGGGGCAGCTGCAAAATATCAAAGGTGCCGCAGGCGGCATCGAAAACACCAACTACTTTGTGGATACCGACCAGGGCCAGTATGTGCTGACCCTGTTCGAGCGCCTGACATTCGAGCAGCTGCCGTTTTACCTGCACCTGATGAAGCACCTGGCGGCGCACGGTATTCCGGTGCCTGATCCGGCTGCCGACACCAAAGGGAACATTCTTCACCGCCTGAAGGACAAACCGGCCTCCGTCGTCAACAAGCTGCGCGGCCACAGTGAGCTGGCGCCCACATCCGGCCACTGCGCCGGTGTCGGGGAAACGCTGGCACGCATGCACCTGGCAGGCCTCGAATACCCGCGGCGCCAGCCCAACCTGCGGGGCCTGGCCTGGTGGAACGAGACTGTTCCGGTCGTGCTGCCTTACATCACGCCGGCGCAAACCAGCCTCATCCTGGGGGAGCTGGCTTACCAGAACCATATTGCGGCTTCATCCGCTTTTGGCAGCCTGCCCCGCGGTGCCATACACGCCGACCTCTTTCGCGACAACGTGATGTTCGAAGACGGCCGGCTCACCGGTTTTTTTGATTTTTACTTCGCCGGCTGCGACACCTTCCTGTTTGACATTGGTGTGTGCCTCAACGATTGGTGTATAGACCTGGAAACCGGCGTACAAGACGAAGCCCGTTCGGCGRCCTTCGTGAGGGCTTACGAAAGCGTGCGGCGCCTGACGGCGCAGGAGCGCAGGCTCCTGCCTGCCATGCAGCGC
>NZ_JBFUGX010000181.1:0-7020 GCF_056402675.1 Polaromonas sp. P3_C2
GGCGCACATCCTGAGCGACGAGATGGAAGGTGAATCCCGCGAGGTCGGCAAGGTGCATGCGGCGCTTGCCCGTGCCGTGGCATTGAAGGGGCAGCCCTTCAGCAAGCCCTGCGTGATCCTGAGCGGCGGGGAAACCACAGTGACCGTCCGCAAGCAAGCAGAAGGCACACCCCGCGGCCGCGGAGGCCGTGCCGGCGAATTCTGCATGGGCCTGGCCTTGGCCCTGCAGGGCCAGCCGGGTGTGTATGCGCTGGCAGCTGACACCGACGGCATTGATGGCGTGGAGGACAACGCGGGTGCCTATGTGGCGCCCGACACGCTGCAGTGCGCACTGGCCAAAGGCATGAAGCTGGACCAGTACCTGGACCGCAACGACGCCTACGGCTACTTCGAGCCGCTGGGTGGCCTGGTCATTCCCGGGCCCACACATACCAACGTCAATGACTTCCGGGCGCTATTGATTTTGTAGCTACTTGCGCAGGTTCTGCCTGCGTTTCGGGCCTGTTTGGTAAATAAAACAGGGAAAAAACCTCACACGGCCGTCAAACCACCCGTGCCGGGCGCCGCGCTGATCTCGGGCGGATGCGTGACGATGGATTTGAGTTCCGGCCGTGCCGTCTGCAAAGTTTGCAAATCGGGTTGCGGCCTGCGCAAGGTATCGCTGGCTTCAAAGACCTGTTCCAGCGCCTGGCATGCGGCCAGCAGTTGCGCATCGGCGTGCAGCCGTCCAATCACCTGCAGCCCGAAAGGCATGCCGTGTTCGTCCTTGCCGCAGGGCAACGCCAGCGCCGGGTTGGTGGCCAGGGTCACCACATAGGTCAGGCCCAGCCAGTGGTAGTAGTTGCGCATGGCCTGGCCGTCGATGTTGCCGGCATACAGCTCTGTCCAGGGGAAGGGCGTGACCGGCGTGACGGGCGCCAGGATGATGTCGTACTGCTCGAAAGCTTTGGCAAAGCGGCGCGAAATGCGTGTTTGTTCCAGGTGCGCCCAGGCGCGGTCCGCCAGGGTGATGGCGGCTGCGATTTCCATGTTGGCGCGTACATTCGGGCCCAGCGTTTCGGGCGCGTTGCGGTAGGTGTCAGCGAATGCCGCGACAAAACTTTCTGCGCGCAGCGTGTCAAAGGCGCGGTCGGCATCGCCCAGCTCAAGGTCTATCGGCTCGCAGCTCGCTACCAGCGGCCGGATGGCTTCCACGCGCTGGCGGAACACGCGCCGGATTTCCGGGTCCACGATGCACATGCCAAAGTCTTCCGTGGTGCCCACACGCAAGGTGGAAAGGTCCACCTGCTTCAAGGGCCAGAATGTGGAGGCATCCACCGGGTAGGAAAGCGGGTCGCGTGGGTTCGCGCCTACGCTGGCGGCAAACAGCAGCGCCGTATCGGCCACGTTGCGCCCCATGGGGCCGAGTACGGAGATGACGGACCAGCCCAGTGGCCGGGCATCGTTGGCCACCAGTCCGGGCGAAGGCCGCAGGCCGACCACGCCGCAGAGCGAAGCCGGGATACGCAGCGAGCCGCCGGTGTCGGAGCCGGTGCAGATCGGCAGCATGCCGGCTGCCAGCGCCGCCGCCGAGCCGCCGGAAGAACCGCCGGCGTTGAGCGTGGGGTTGAACGGGTTGCCCGTCGCGCCCCACACCGGGTTGCGTGAGTTGGCGCCGGCACCCATGTCGGGCACGTTGGTCTTGGCCGTGACGATGGCGCCCGCCGCGCGCAGTTTGGCCACCAGCGCGTTGTCTTTGGCCGGCACGTTGCCGCGAAGTCCTATGTTGCCGTAGGTGGTGAGCAGGCCCGCGGTGTCCTGCAGATCCTTCACCCCCAGCGGCAGTCCGTGCAAAGGGCCCAGCGGTGCGCCGCGCATCACTTGCGCTTCGGCTTCGCGTGCACCCTCGCGCGCACGCGTGAAGTCGGTCGCGCAGATCGCGTTGATGGCGGGGTTGAGGCGTTCGATGCGGTCTATGCAGGCGTCCATCAGCTCCACCGGCGATACCTCGCGGCTGGCGATCAGGCTGCGGAGTTCGACGGCGGAGATGTCTGGAAGAGTGGATCGCATATGAGTGTCTTGTTCAGTCGGTTTTTATTTGAGAGCGTTCGGCCAGCGCCTTCATGCGCGCGATCTCGGCCGTCACCAAGCCGGACCAGTCGGGAACCGCGGTATAGCCGGGTTCGAAGCCAGCGGCCTTGAGCTTGTCCAGTGTTTCGGGATTGGCCATCACCGTCGCCAAAGCTTTTTCCAGCCGTGCCTTGACGGGCACCGGCAAGCCCTTGGGCGCCACCACGGCCAGCCAGGCGTTCATGTCGACGGCCGGGTAGCCGGCCTCGGCCATGGTCGGCACATTGGGCAGCAGGGCCGAGCGCTTGTTCATGGCCACGGCCAGCACGCGGATCTTGCCGGACTTGAGTTGCTGCGATGCAGCGACCACGGTGTCGAAAGACACCGGGATCTGGCCGCCGATCAGATCGGTCATCAGGGGGCCGGAGCCCTTGTAGGGCACATGCGTCATCTTCAGGCCCGTGGCCGTATTGAACATCGCGCCGGCGAAGTTGGAGCTGGTGCCATTGCCGAAGCTGCCGTACAGGTATTTGTCCGGATTGGCCTTGGCCGCCGCGACGAACTGGTGCACGTCGGTGGCCGTGACCGACGGATTCACCAGCATGGCCAGCGCCACCGAGCCCACCATGCCTATCGCGTCAAAGCCCCTGGCCGGGTCATAAGACAGCTTGGGTTGCAGCGCGGGGTTCAGCGTGAAGGTGGAGTTGGAGCTCACGAGCAGGGTATAGCCGTCGGGCTTGGCGTTGGCCACTGCGGCGGCGCCTATGGCGGTGCCGGCGCCCGGCTTGTTTTCAACCACCACGGGTTGGCCCAATTGGTCACCCAGGGCCTTGCCCAGGATACGCGCCAGCACGTCGGCCGCACCGCCGGCAGGGAAGGGCGCGACCAGCGTCACCGGGCGGTCAGGAAAATCGGCCGCATGGGCGGGTCCAACCATGGCGGCAAGCCCGCAGGAAAAGAAGGCGCTGGCGATCAGCGTGCGGCGCATTGCTTTGAAAGACATGTGGTGCATGGTAGGCCTCGTTGAAAATTTGATCAATCGGAAAGGAGTGATTCGAAGGGGGTTGGCTCAAGGTTTAACGCAACCGGGCAGGAGACAGCCTGGACGCATCAACGCCTTGCAGGGCCAATTCTTCAGGCAGCGCAGCCTGGCGGATCAGTGCATCGGCCAGCGCACTTGCACCTGCCGCGCTCTGGATGCCGTAGCCGCCCTGCGCCGCGAGCCAGAAAAAGCCGGGGCAGGCGTTGTCATGGCCAATCACCATTTCCCCGTCGGGTACAAAAGAGCGCAGGCCGGCCCATGTACTGGAAGGGCGGCGGATCGTCAGTGTCGACACACTTTCGATCTGGTGGATACCCATGGCAATGTCCAGCTCTTCAGGAACCACGTCGTGCGGAACCGTCGGATCCGCATTGGCGGGTGAGCCCAGCAGCTGCCCGGCATCGGGCTTGAAGTAGTAGCTTTCATCCACACCCACCACGGCGGGCCAGTGTGAGGCGTCCATGCCCTCGGGCGCCTTGAAGGTAAAGGCGCTGCGCCGGTGCGGCACCAGGCCGATGGGCTGCGCGCCAAACATGGCGGCCAGCTCGTCAGCCCAGGCGCCTGCGGCATTCACCACGGTTTTGGCGCGCAGCGTCTCGCCATCGCTGAATTGCAGGGTCCAGCGCTGGCCGTCGTGGGTGGCCTGTGTCAGGGTGGCGGCGGTGCGCAGCTCCCCGTCGGCACCGGCCTTCTGGCGAAAGCCGCGCAGAAAGCCCTGGTGCAATGCATGCACATCCATGTCCTGCGCACCTGCGTCGTACAGCGCGCCGTGCACCACATCGGGCCGCAGGCAGGGCACATGGGCCAGCGTGGTGCCGGCGTCCAGCGTCACCAGGCCGGGGCAGCTTGCGGACAGTTCCTGGCGCGTGTGCGCCAGTTCTTCTTCCTGGCCGTGCGTGGCGAGGTAAAGCACGCCCCGGGGCTGTATCAGCGCCGGGTGAAACCCTTCCGGCGGCCGTTCGTAAAACCCGCGGCTCGCACGCGTCAGCGCCCGCACCGTGGGCGGGCCGTAGGTTTCCATGAACATGGCCGCCGACCGGCCGGTGGAGTGAAACCCCGGCTGGGATTCACGTTCGACGAGCGCAACGCTGCGTTGCCCGGCCAGGCGCCAGGCCAAAGATGCGCCCGCAATGCCGGCGCCGAAGATAAGGATGTCAAATTCTCTCATTTGAGAATTCTCACATGCGAGAATCATGCCTGTCCAGCCCATTTACCGGGATTTTTCGAAAAAAGGGAAAACACCATGCCTGCACGCCCCGCCCGCAACCCTGCCGCCGCCCCCGAGGCGGACCGGGTGCGGCTCGGCCTGAGCCTGCGCGGGCACCGCAAGGCGCGGCGGCTGACGCTCAAGGACCTGTCCGGCCGTTCCGGCGTGGCACTGTCCACGCTGTCCAAGATGGAGCTGGGCCAGATTTCGGTCAGCTATGAAAAGCTGGCCGCCGTAGCGCGGGCGCTATCGCTGGACGTGGGGCAGCTGCTGGACGCGCGAGCCGCGGCGCCGGCCCCTGGCGCTGCAAAGCCGGTGGTGGTCTGGTCCGAAGCAGGCGGTGCGCCGGCCTACAGCTCGGGCAACTATGACTACGGCGCGCTGGCCGCCGGCTTTCCGGGCAAGCGCATGACGCCGATGCACGGCCGCATCGTGGCGCGCAGCCGCAGCCAGTTCCCCGACTTTATCCGCCACGCAGGGCAGGAGTTCGTGATCGTTCTGTCGGGCCGGGTGCGCATCGAGTTCGAGACCGGCGAAATCATCGAAGTGGCGCGCCATGAG
This sequence comes from Polaromonas sp. P3_C2, assembly GCF_056402675.1. NCBI lineage: Bacteria > Pseudomonadati > Pseudomonadota > Betaproteobacteria > Burkholderiales > Comamonadaceae > Polaromonas > Polaromonas sp. P3_C2. Next base: position 4,860 of record NZ_JBFUGX010000181.1, read on the forward strand.
TCGGCCTATTTCGACAGCGGCGTGGGCCACATCTACCTTTCGCTGGGCCGCAGCGACGCGCAGGTGCTGGTGGTGATGAGCGAATAGGGCTGCGTGGCCTTGTGTTTCGGGTTTGTACCCGGGTTCAGGTCGACAGCTTCTCCCAGGTCAGGTCAAATTTCAGCAGATATTTGCGCAGCCTGTCCGCATCATTCACTACGCTGCGCTGGGTGCGCGATACATTGAAGAGCGCCCGCCCGGCGTCGCTGAGGGAGGCGCTTTTGCGGCAGACCTCAATCACGGCCTGAAGCTGTAGCTGTTCAAAATAATCGAGTGTGTCCGCGGCGCCTCCCATTAATTCGGCGAGTGAGGCAGCGCCGCCGCTAGCTTCCCGTTCTGTGGCCTGCCATTGCCAGCGTAGCCGCGCGATCTCGGCCTCCACCAGGCTTGCGCCGATGCGGCCGTTGTCACCCAGCGTGGCAAGGCGGGTGATGGATGCGCTCAAGTCGCGAAAATTGCCAGCCCAGATGGCCTCGCCCGATTGTGCAAATCGCAGGTAGGCTGCGCGGGCTTCAGCGGTCATGCGGGTTTTCCTGCCCAGATCCTCGGATGCGAGCGTGAGCTGGTGGTCCATGTTGGGCTCGATATCCTCCCGGCGCTGGCTGAGGCCGGGCAGGGTGTAAGTCCACAGATTGATACGCGCAAAAAGGTCCTCGCGGAAGCGCCCGCGGGCGACTTCCAGACGCAAGTCCTTGTTGGTACCGGCGATCAGCTGGAAGCTGCTTTCGACTTCTTTGTCGGCACCTACGGGCAGGAAGCGTTTTTCTTCCACGGCCTTGAGCAGCATGGCCTGCTCGTCCAGGCCCAGCTCGCCAATCTCGTCGAGAAACAGCACGCCCTTGTCGGCGGTGCGCAGCAAGCCGGGACGGTCATTGGCCGCACCGGTGAACGCCCCCTTCTTGTGGCCGAACAGCGTGGAGCCCGCACCGTCGCCGTGCAGCGTCGCGCAGTTCACGTCGACAAAGCTGCCGCTGACCTGGTGGCGCGACTTTTTGAGCTCGAAGATTCGCCGCGCCAGCATCGACTTGCCCGCACCCGTGGGCCCCGTCAGCAGGATGGGCGCCTTGCTCTGGACGGCGATGTGTTCGATTTCCTCAATCAACTTGTTGAAGCGGGGGTTGCGTGTGGCGATGCCGCTTTTGAGAAAGGACACTGCATCTTGTTGCGCCACCGCAAGCCGCGTGTTGATCGCGTCATACCGCGAAAGGTCCAGGTCAATCAGTTCATAACTGCCCACGCCCTGGCCTTGCCGGCCCCTGGGCGGCGCCGTCTGCAACAGAACGCCGGGAATGAAGCGCGCCTCGACCAGCAGGAACAGGCAGATCTGCGCCACATGGGTGCCGGTGGTGATGTGCGCCCAGTACTCTTCGCGCTCAGTGTCGAAAGCGTAGGCGCGCATCCAGTCATACAGCGCGCCGTAGACCTCGCCGAAATCCCAGGGATTGGCCAGGTTCATCTCGACCAGGCGAACCTCGGTGCCGGGCGAGAGCTGAACCACGTCTTCGCGCACCCTTTCGGCCAGCGCTTTGTTGCGCACGTCGTGCATCAGCTCCAGCCGGTCGACGATCAGGTCTTCATGCTGTGCGATTGAAACTGTCGGCCGCCATTTCTCCCAACGCGAAGCACTCAGGCCCGAATCCAGCTGGGTACCCAGGAACCCCATCACCACTTTCTTCTTCATATTTCTAATGTACTAGCTTTAAAGCTAAGAACTCAAGAAGTATAAGTTTAAAAAAACTGGTGAATTTTTGATTAATTGAAAAATTATCAAATGAAATCAATTGCTTAGAGAAATTGGTGATCTCTTTTAAAGAGTTGGCACGCCACCTGCAATGTATATCCCGTCACCACAACGGTGAATGCAAACAAGGACTAGGAACATGGCAAACACACAACTATTTCAAAGCAGCAAAGGCAGTTTCCTGCCAGCTGCCACCATCGCCAACGAGGCTGGTGGTGTCGCTTATGCCTTGGCACCCCGGCATGCTTTGGTGCAATTGGMCGTCACCGGTTGCCTGAACAATGTTTACTACGCAGGCGCTGCCGAGCAATTGGACAAAGTGCTGGAACTGGCTGCGCAGGTTGATGCGGGCTTCGTGGCCAAAACTGCCATCTATGCCCG
>NZ_JBFUGX010000182.1:0-7012 GCF_056402675.1 Polaromonas sp. P3_C2
GCTAGAACGTGGCCCCCACGGTCGCTCACTTCGTGTAGCTTCCTGCCCCCCGAGGGGGCCGCCCGCCTGCGGTCTGGCAAAGCCAGTCCCGCGGCTCATACTGGATTGAAGATCCAGGGCGCAACCAGTGGGGTATTTACCAGCGGGGGCCGAGGGTCCGGCTTCGCCGGCCCAAGGCGCCGCCCCCTTGAGGGGGGAACAAGTTACACGCAGTGAACTTGGACGGGGGTGCTATAATGTGCGGCTTAGCGGAAAGTGCCCAGGACTGGCTTGGTGTGGCTCCCGCAACGAATAAGGAAAGATCATGAAAGAAGGCATTCACCCCAACTACCGCGAAGTTTGTTTCCTGGACCTGTCCAACAACTTCAAGTTCGTCACCCGCTCCTGCGTGAACACCAAAGAAATGGTGAAGATGGACGACGGTCGCGAACTGCCCCTGTACAAGCTCGATACGTCCAGCGAATCGCACCCTTTCTACACCGGCACACAAAAATCCGTGGACAACATGGGTGGCCGCGTCGAGAAATTCCGCAACCGTTTCGGCAAGACCGCAGCCAAAGAGGCCGCACCCGAAGCTGCGAAGTAAGCTGCCGGATAAGCTGCGAAAAAACTTTCGCCAGCCTGCAAAAAAGCAGCCTGAAATTCAGGCTGCTTTTTTTTCGGCAAAATTTGCCAGGTTACGCGATGTGCCTCAGGCTGGTTTGACGCAGAATCACCCGTAGCCAGGACTGAACGACCCGACAGCAGCCGCGCTCCCTTTCGATCTCCCAGATCTATCCGACCCATACGTTTTGAATAAACCGTCTCCTGCCATCATTGCCCAGTCCGCTGTGCGCCGCCTGCCGCGACTCGCACTGCTGCTGTTTTGCGCAGCCTATGCGCTGCCGGGTTTTCTGGGGCGTGGCCCCTGGAAAAACGAAGACATTGCTGCATTTGGCGTAATGCGTGAACTCGCCTCCATGGCGGGCAACTGGCTGCGTCCACAGTTGCTCGGCCAGGTCACGGAATTCGATGCACTGGCACCGTATTGGCTGGGTGCCATCGCCATCAAGGTTTTCCCCTTTCTGGATCCGGCATGGGCTGTGCGCATTCCATTTGTGGCACTGCTCGTGTTGACGATGCTGGCGACGTGGTACGCCGTTTACTACCTGGCGCGTAGCCCGCAAGCCCAGCCAGTCGCCTTTGCTTTCGGCGGCGAGGCCAGTCCGGTCGACTACGCCCGGGCTATCGCCGATACCGCCCTGCTGGCGCTGATCGCCAGTCTTGGCCTGGCGCAGCTCTCCCATGAAACCACGCCGGCCCTGGCCCAGCTCGGGTTCACGGCGCTGGCCTTTTACGCCATGGCAGCAAGCCCCTACCGTGCGGCCACCAAAATCCTCGGCCCGGCATTCGGTCTGCTGATCGGGCTTGCAGGACTCGCCCTGAGCGGTGCTCCCACACTGGCATTGCTGATTGGCATGGGCGGGGCACTGGTGGAATGGACTCACATGCGCTGGGGCACCGGCCAGTCCGATCCTGCAGCCAGGCAACAGTCCTGGCACTGGGTGCTGCTGATCACCGGCATCACGCTGCTGGTAGCGCTGCTGGCCCATGGGTTGGACCTGTGGCGCTGGAGAATTCACCTGCCGGGCGCAGACGGTCAGTCCGCCCTGAAAGACTGGCGCAGCCTGGGTCGCCTGCTGCTGTGGTTTACCTGGCCGGCCTGGCCGCTGGCGATGTGGACACTTTACCGCTGGCGCAGGCAGCTGGCCAGCCGCCATGTCGCCTTGCCATTGTGGTTCGCCGCGATGGCCGTGGCCGCCACGCTGACGACCACAGCCTCGGACCGCAGCCTGCTGCTGAGCCTGCCGCCGCTGGCAGCGCTGGCTGCCTTCGCGCTCCCCACACTCAAACGCAGCGTGGCCTCGCTGATTGACTGGTTCACACTGCTGTTTTTCACCGGCTGCGGCATCATCATCTGGGTGGTCTGGATTGCCATGCAGACTGGCGTTCCGCGTCAACCCGCAGCCAACGTCGCCAAACTCGCACCGGGGTTTGAACCCAGCTTCTCGTGGCTGGCGTTTCTGGCCGCACTGCTGGCCACCCTAGCCTGGGCTTGGCTCGTCAAATGGCGCGCCGGCGCGCAGCGTGCGGCCATCTGGAAATCGCTGGTACTGCCTGCCGGCGGCGCCACCCTGTGCTGGCTGCTGCTGATGACGCTCTGGCTGCCCCTGCTCGACTATGCCCGCAGCCTTGCGCCCCTGTCGCGCCAGATCGCAAATCTCGTCGACAAAAGCGCCTGCGTTGAGATTTACGGCGTAGGCAGTGCGCAGGCCGCCGCGCTGCAGTACCACGGCGGGCTCGAGCTCCGGCAAGCCGGAACGCAGGCAAGCTGCCCCTACCTGATTGTGGATGTCGAGGCGCAGCCAACGCTCAGCCGCGTCGTTAATTTGCCCGATTGGGCCTTCCAGGCGACGGTGCGCCGACCCACGGACAAGACGGAAAACGTCCTGCTGTTCAAGCGGGTGGGCCTTCCCCGCCCGAACTCAAGAACCAGCCCTTGAGCGAACTCAAGATCATCAGCCAGCACGCGGGCACCGTGCTCGTCGGGCAACTGGCCGTCATGGCCTTCGGTGTGGCCGACACGGTGATTGCAGGCCGCTACAGCGACGAGGCCCTGGCCGCGCTGTCGGTAGGATCGGCGCTTTACATCAGTGTTTACGTTGGCCTGATCGGCATTGTCCAGGCGCTGCTGCCCATCTGGGCCGAAATGATGGGCGCGCGCCGCCATGAGGCGGTAGGTGCTTCGCTGCGCCAAAGCATGTACCTGTGCGGTTTTATCGTGGTGGTGGGTATGGCAGCTATGCTCTTCCCCGGCCCCCTGCTGCGCTGGGCACAAGTGCCTGAACTGATGCGCGATGAGGTACAGCGTTACCTTGCGGTGCTGGCCTTTGCGTTCGCACCATCCCTGCTGTTTCGCATCTACAGCACCTTCAACCAGGCACTGGGCAAGCCGCTGTTGGTCACCTGGCTGCAGGTCGGCGCCCTGCTGGTCAAGATCCCCCTGTCTATCTGGCTGGTGGCCGGCGGTGCCGGCGTAGAACCCATGGGCGCTGTCGGCTGCGCATGGGCCACGCTGATTGTGAACTACCTGCTGCTGGCGCTGGCCATCCTGATGCTGCGCACACAGACGCTGTACCTGCCCTATCGCATCTGGCAACGCATGGAACGGCCGGACTGGCTGCAAATAGGTCACTTCGCCAGGCTCGGCATTCCCGGCGGCCTGGCTTATCTGGTGGAAGTGACGTCGTTCACGCTGATGGCACTCTTCATCGCCCGCCTCGGCACCGTGGCCTCCGCAAGCCACCAGATTGCATCCAGCGTGGCCGCGGTTCTCTACATGATGCCGCTGTCCATGGCCATCGCGTGCAGTGCCCGCGTTTCGTTCTGGATAGGCGCAGGACGCCCGGATTACGCAAAACGCGTGGTGCTGCTGGGGCTGAAGCTCACAGGGCTCGCGGCGCTGACACTCGCGGCCGTGGTTTCAATGGCCGGCCCCGTGCTGGCAGGCTGGTACTCCGGCAACCCGGAAATCGTCGCGCTGGCCTCCGCTTTGCTGGTGTGGGTTGCGTTCTATCACGTCGCCGATGCAACACAGGCCCTGACGGCCTTTTTGCTCCGCTGCTACCGCATCACCATTGCGCCGCTGGCCCTTTATGGCGTGCTGCTATGGGGCCTTGGGCTTCTGGGGGGCTATCGTCTGGCTTACGACGGCATTGCAGGCCAGGCCGCGACGCAGTCCGCCAGCAGTTTCTGGGCGGCCAGCACGCTCGCCATTGGCCTCGTTGCGGCATGTTTTCTGGCTCTGTTGTGGCATGCAGTCAGGCGCAGCCTGAAGGTGACTCAAACTGGTTGAGTCCGGCGAACGCGCACGACGGGAAAAATGATGGAAAAGCAGGAGCCGTGCCCCGGTTCACTTTGAATGTTGAGCTCAGCACCGTGACGCTGGGCGACATGTTTGACGATGGCAAGGCCCAGGCCGGTGCCCCCGGTTTCACGCGATCGGCTGCGGTCGATACGGTAAAAACGTTCCGTCAGGCGTGGCAGGTGCTCAGGCGCGATACCCGGCCCGGTGTCCTTGACCTTGAACTCACCACGCCCGTCCTCCAGCAGCGCCCAGCTGACGCGGACCAAACCGCCCTCCGGCGTGTAGCGCACTGCATTGGTTACCAGATTGGACATCGCGCTATAAAGCTCGGTCTGTACCCCGGCGATTTCGGTGCCTGGCCCCTGGTCAAATTCCAGCTGGTGGCCCTGCGGCGCAATCACCAACGACAAGGCCCTTGCCTCCTGCTCTGATTGGGCCATCAGCGCACTGACGGTCATCCAGTCACTGGCGCCCGGAAACGGGCTGCCTTCCAGTCGCGACAGGGTCAGCAGGTCATTCACCAGCGTCTGCATGCGCTGCGACTGCTGCGACATCAGCGCCAGGTAGCGGGCACGCTCCGGCTCCTTGAGCGGCAGCGTTTGCAAGGTTTCGATAAAACCCGACAGGACTGTCAATGGCGTGCGGATCTCATGCGACACATTGGCCACAAAGTCGCGACGCATGGCTTCTGCCAGCTCCACGGCCGTGATGTCCCGCGACAGTAGCAGCTTGCGGTTTTTGCCATAGGAATGCACATGCACCGACAGCTTCACCGGGCGGGCCGGCGTGCTGAAGTTGCCCGGGATCACCACGTCGTGCGAGAAATCACCCGCTGCCATATAAGCCTTGAAGGCCGGGTCACGCACCAGGTTGGCGATGTGCTGCAGCACGTCGCGCTGGGCGTCAAACCCGAAGTGCTGGCTGGCCATCTGGTTGCACCACTCGATACGGCCTTGCGCGTCGAGCAGCACCACGCCGCTCGGCGAGGCCTGCATGGCCGCCAGGAATTCATCGAGGCGCGCCTGGCTTTCCTGCAACTGTTGATCGCGATTCTTGAGCAGCCGGCGGGTCCGGTCCGCTACCTCGCCCCATACACCGGGAAGGCTGGGGGCGCTGCCGGCCGTCACGGCCGGTGTATCGTTGTTTTGTTCGATGCGCAGCCAGCGCAGCAGGYGGCCGATGTAGAAGCTGTCGATGACCAGCCAGACCATCGCCCCCACAGCCAAGCCTATGCCCAGTCCGAAGGTCAAGCCGTTTGCGGTGCGCGCCCAAAAGCCCAAACCGCCGCCAACAATCATGCAGGCGGCAAAAACAATCCACCGATTGATCATGCGCTGGATTGTGCCGCAGCGACCGGGTTGTTGGCGGCCATCGCCGTCAGCCGGTAGCCGGCGCCGCGCACAGTTTCCACCATGGTGCCCGCTGCGCCCAAGGCCTCACGCAGACGCTTGACGTGGACGTCGACGGTGCGCTCTTCAATGAACACGTGGTCGCCCCACACCTTATCGAGCAGGGAGCTGCGGCTGTGGACGCGCTCGGCGTGTTTCATCAGGTAGTGCAGCAGCTTGAACTCGGTCGGGCCCAGCTTGAGCTCCTGGCCCAGGTAGGAAATGCGATGCGTGGCGGCGTCCAGGACCAGCCCGCCGACGGTCACGCTGTCGTTCACCGACTCGGGAGCGCGGCGCCGCAGCACGRCACGTATGCGCGCCAACAGTTCCTGGGTAGAAAACGGCTTGGTGATGTAGTCGTCGGCGCCGGCATCCAGCCCGGCCACCTTGTCGGGCTCGTCACCGCGTGCCGTCAACATGAGGATGGGAATGCTCTTGGTACGCGCCTGCTTGCGCCAGTGACGCGCCAACGCCAGGCCGCTTTGCCCCGGCAGCATCCAGTCGAGCAGGATGGCATCGGGCAACACAGCGTCGAGTTCGCGCTGGGCCGACACACTGTCTTCCGCCACCACGGGGTCAAAGCCACCATGCCGCAGGTTGACGGCAATCAACTCGGCAATGGCTGGCTCGTCTTCAACAATCAGTATGCGTGGCAGGTGTTTCATTCCGTCTTTACTTTACTGCGGATTCAATCTGTTCCATCGGCGTGTGCCGCACGTCGGCGCCCTTGACGATGTAAATGATGAATTCTGCGATGTTCTTGGCATGGTCGCCCACGCGCTCGATGGCCTTGGCCACAAACAGCAGGTCCAGGCTAGGCGAAATCGTGCGCGGGTCTTCCATCATGTAAGTGATGAGCTTGCGCACAAAACCGTCGAATTCCTGGTCGATCTGGTCGTCTTCCTTGAGGATGGAAACCGCGACCGCGGTGTCCAGCCGGGCAAAAGCATCCAGTGCCTTGCGCAGCAGGCCGGAAGCAAGCTCCGCCGCGATGCGCAGGTCGGACGAAGGCAGGGCACGGGCCGATCCGCTTTCTATGATGGACTTGACCATGCGGGCAATCTTCTCGGCCTCGTCGCCGGCACGCTCGAGGTTGGCTGTGGTCTTGGAAATCGCAATCAGCAGGCGCAGGTCGCGAGCCGTAGGCTGGCGCCGCGCAATGATGGACGACAGCTCGCGGTCGATGTCGATTTCCATCGCGTTGACGCGCGATTCGGTTTCGATCACCTGGTTGGCGCTTTCGGCGCTGAACTGGGACAGCGCATAGATGGCCAGGCGAATCTGCGACTCGACGAGGCCGCCCAACTCCATCACGCGCGAAGAGACGCCGTTGAGTTCGCTGTCAAACTGGGTCGATAGGTGTTTATCAGGCATGTGTGCTCCCTAATCCGTATCAGCCGAAACGGCCGGTGATGTAGTCTTCGGTTTCTTTACGTTTTGGCTTGAAGAACAAGTCTTCGGTTGCTCCAAACTCAACCAGGTCGCCCAGATACATATAGGCGGTGTAGTCGCTGCAGCGGGCCGCCTGCTGCATGTTGTGCGTCACGATGACTACCGTGTATTCGTTCTTGAGCTCGGCAATCAGCTCTTCCACCTTGGCGGTGGAAATAGGGTCCAGCGCCGAACAGGGCTCGTCCAGCAGCAGCACTTCAGGCTTGATGGCGATGCCGCGGGCAATGCACAGGCGTTGCTGCTGGCCGCCCGAGAGGCTGGAGCC